>USJY01000098.1 GCA_900555065.1 uncultured Eubacteriales bacterium | reverse complement strand
GCCTGGGGCGTGATACGCAGGCCCGTCTGCGTGCGAACGACCGCCGCGCCCAGGGCCGCGACGCAGGCGACCGTCGCCTCTATATCCTGCGAGAGCGCGGGAAGAATCAAATCGGTGGGCTTATCGCTCAGCGCGGCGGCGAGGACGGCGCGATGGGCGTCCGACTTCGACGGGATGGCATCCAGCTCGCCCTTCAACGGACCGGGCGTTATAATTACGCGCATCATGCATCCCTCCCAAGTGAAAAAATATGTTCCAGCTCCGCCACCCGCGTCCTGTACAGGATGCAGCGGCCGCGCCGCGCCGGGAACACAAGCGATATGTCCCCGCCGCTGCGTTTTTTGTCGCGCAGTGCGGCTTCGGCGAGAACGGCGGCGGGCAGGTCGGTCGTAGTCGGAAGCCCCAGTTTCTGCAAGAGCCGCTGCAGGCGCGGCGCACAGTCCTCCTCCGAAACGCCCAGCTTCCACGCGGCGCGCGCCATCATCACCATACCGATGGCGACGGCGCTGCCATGGGACACCTGAAAGTCCGTCGCCCGTTCGATGGCGTGGCCGGGCGTGTGCCCGAAATTGAGCAGTTGCCGCGCGGACTGATCGCGTTCGTCGGCGGCGACCAGGTCGCGCTTCAGCCGCACGCAGCGCGCTACGAGCTCCGGCAGCGGCCAGTCCGGACGCTCCAACATATCCAGCAGGCCCGCGTCCCCGATCATACCGGTTTTTACGGCCTCGGCCAATCCGTCGGCATAGACGGGCGCGGGCAGGGTACGGAAGGCGTCGCAGTCGCACAGAACAAGCGAGGGCTGCCAAAATGCGCCCGCAAGATTCTTGCCCGCGGACAGGTTGACGGCCGTCTTGCCGCCGACCGACGCGTCCACCGCCGCGAGCAGGGTGGTGGGCACCTGTATGAACTCTATACCGCGCAGATAGACTGCGGCGGCAAACCCGGCCATATCGCCCGCGACGCCGCCGCCGAGCGCGACGACGAGATCGCCGCGGGTACAGGGAACGTCCGCGAGCGCGTCCAGGATCGCATTCAGCGTCGCAAGCGTTTTGGACGTTTCGCCGGGCGCGAATACAAAGCTGCGCACCGCAAAGCCCGCGCGCGCAAGCGAGGCTTCAGCGGCCGGCCCGTACAGCGCGTACACCGTTTCGTCGCTGACAAGCAGGGCGCTGCAGGGCGTTTTTATGGCCGCGGCATGCTGGCCGAGCGAATCCAGGCAGCCGGCGCCGATCAGTACGTCGTAGTCTCTGGATGCGTGCACATGTACCGTAGTCATTGTCCTAACCCCTCTCTTTCCGTCTCGGTTTTTCGGATACGGCCCGCGCGAAGCATTGCGCAAAGCCGGTCCGGGTCGGGCTGTGCGATCGCGGCCAGATACTGCTCAAGCCGCTCGATCAGGCCGGAAATTTCGCGGCACAGGTTTTCCCGGTTGTCCACGAACAGCTGCGTCCACATCTGCTCGTTGAGATAAGCCACGCGCGTCATGTCCTGAAAACTGCCGCCGGTAAATCCCGCAGTCCTGTCCGCCGCCGGGCTCTGGATGTAGGCGCTGGACACGACGTGGGCGAGCTGCGAGGTATAGGCGATCACCGCATCGTGCGTCTCGGCGTCGGTACGTACGACGCTGCCGAAACCGAGCGTATACAGGAACTCCTCCAGCGTCGCGAGCGGCTGCTCCGAAGCCGCGCCGGGCACGAGCAGGATCGACGCGCCATGGAACAGGTCGGCGCGGGAAGCGGCGAAGCCGGACCGCTCCGTCCCGGCCATGGGATGCGCGCCGATAAAAGTGAACCCGTATTCCGACGCGAGGGCTTCGCCCGCCGCGCACACAGCGCCTTTTACGCCGCCGCAGTCCATAACAATCGCGGTTTTCGAAAGGACCGCGGCATGTGCGCGCAGCCATTCGACGCACTGGCGCGGATAGAGCGCCAGCACGAGCAGGTCGACGGACGCGAGGGACGAACCGTCCAGGACGCCGTCGATCGCACCCGACGCAGAGGCGGCGCTTAACGTCCGCGCGTCCGTATCCGCGCCGTAGACGGCGCAGGCCCCCGCGGCCTTTGCGGCCTTTGCAAAGGAGCCGCCGATCAGACCAAGGCCCACGACTCCGATACGCGGCGCCGCCATGCTCACGCCTCGCCGCCGCAAAGCGCGCGCATCGCGCGCACGCTCGCGGCCAAGCTGTCAAAGGCCTCCGGCGTCAGCGACTGCTGCCCGTCGCAGGCGGCGTGCGGCGGGTCGTTGTGCACTTCAATAATCAGTCCGTCCGCGCCGGCCGCGACGGCGGCGAGCGCCATGGGCCGGACGAGTTTCGCAATACCGGTGGCATGGCTCGGGTCGACGATGACGGGCAGGTGCGTCATGCTCTTGAGCAGCGGGACGGCGGACAGGTCGAGGGTATTGCGCGTCGCCGTCTCAAAGGTGCGTATGCCGCGCTCGCACAGGATGACCTGCTCGTTGCCGCCGGCCAGGATGTATTCCGCGCTCATCAGCAGCTCCTGCAGCGTGCTTGAAAGGCCGCGTTTGAGCAGGATGGGTTTGTCGACATGGCCAAGTTCCTTTAACAGCTCAAAGTTCTGCATATTGCGCGCGCCGACCTGGATGACGTCGACGTCGCGGAACAAATGGAGCTGGGACATGTCCATGATCTCTGTGACGACAGGCAGGCCGGTCAGACGTTTCGCCTCCAGCAGCAGCTCAATGCCCTTGTCCCGCAGGCCCTGGAAGGCGTAAGGAGACGTACGGGGCTTGAACGCGCCGCCGCGCAGCAGGGCCGCGCCCGAGGCCTTGACCGACTGCGCAATGGAACACAGCTGCTCTTCCGACTCGACCGAGCACGGACCGGCGATCATGGCGAAATGGCCGCCGCCGATTTTTGCGCCGCCCGCGTCCACTACCGTGTCCTCAGGATGCATTTTGCGGTTGGCAAATTTATACGGTTCCTGGATGCGCTTTACGTCCTCCACAATGTCCAGCGCATTGAGCAGGTCGATATCCACTACGGTGGTATCGCCCACAAGTCCAAGAATGGTGCTGTTTACGCCCTGGCTTTCATGGATTTCCAGATGAAAGCTTCTGAGCCACTGCTTTAAGCTGTCCAGCTGCTGCTGGTCGGGATCGCTTTTGAGTATGACTACCATTTTCCTCTACTCCTTTGCATAAAAAAACGCCGCAGCATTCACTGCGGCATTTGTGTATTGAAAAAATCAGGCTGGGTTTACGCGGTCCCGACAGTCCCTTTACTGCGCACAGTGCAATGCGAAAAAGCCTTACCATAGTTAAAATAGGTAAAGCTAAAGTAAAAGTAAAATGCAACTGTCAGTAAAAGCGACAATATCATGGATCGGTCTCCAAAACTTAGTTTAATTTATTCTACTACCGGACAGGCTGTTTTGTCAAGCATTAATTTTGAGAAATAAATTTGAGCGAAATATCGAGCGCTTCAACCGAATGCGTCAGCGCGCCGACGGAGATCACGTCCACGCCCGTTTCGGCAACTTCGCGAATATCGCGTTTCGCCATGTTCCCGCTCGCCTCGACGATCGCGCGGCCCGCGATGTAGTCCACCGCCTCGCGCATGGCGGCCGGCTCCATATTGTCGAGCATGATGATGTCGGCCCCCGCCGCGACCGCGTCGCGGACCATGTCCATATCCTCGCATTCGACCTCGATCTTCAGCACAAAGGGCGCGTATCTGCGCGCCATATCGACCGCGGCGGCGATACTGCCCGCGGCCCTGATGTGATTGTCCTTAATCAGCACGCCGTCGGAAAGGTTGAAGCGGTGGTTGCTGCATCCGCCGGCCTTCACTGCGTACTTTTCCAGCACGCGCAGGCCCGGCATGGTCTTGCGCGTGTCGGCAATCACAACGTCGTAACCCTCTACCATTTTTTTGTAGCGCGCCGCCATGGTCGCAACGCCGCACATGTGCTGCACGATATTGAGCGCGGTGCGCTCCGCGGTCAGAATATTGCGGGCGCTGCCCGAAACGCGTGCGATGACTTCGCCGGCCGACGCGGCGTATCCCTCGCTCACGCCCGCGGCGGGCAGGAATACAATCGTCGGGTCGACAAGCTCAAAGACGCGGGCGGCGACGAACAGGCCGCAGATCACTCCGGCTTCTTTTGCGATGAACTCGCCCTCTATGCGCGTGTGCGGGGATATGGTCGAAGCCGTCGTAATATCGCCCGTCCCGATATCCTCCTTCAATGCAAGCCTGACGATCTCGTCGTACAGGAGCGCTTTAATCATTGTCTCCGTCCTCCCTGTAATGTGCGCCGACGCTCTGCTTGCGCGCATACGCGCCCTGCAGTACGGCGATACCAGTCGTTGCCATATTGAGCACCTCGATGTGGTGCAGGTTTTGCAGACGGCGGCTCGACAGGCTGTCTATCATATGGCGAAGGCGGCCGATGCCGCTGTGCAGGTTCTTGCCGTTGCGGATAATCCCGCCGTCGTCCGACATGACTTTGCGCGTGCGCTCGCGGTAGTCGTTGATGCGGACGCGGTCCGGCTCGTAGCCGGCGACGGGCGCATAATCCGGCTCCCCGGGCAGGCCGCGGTCCGTACTGCTGATATGGGCCGCGCAGCGGCTGCCGAATACAAGGCACTCAAGCAGCGAGTTGCTGGCCAGGCGGTTGGCGCCGTGCACGCCCGTACAGGACGACTCGCCGACGACGTACAGGCCGGGCACGTTGGTCTGCGCGTCGAGATCGGTCTTGACCCCGCCCATAAAATAGTGCTGGACGGGTACGACCGGGATCAGTTCTTTTGTAATGTCGATCCCCCGCTCCAGGCAGGTCTCGTAAATGGTCGGGAACCGGTCTTTGATGAAGTCGGCGCCCTTGTAGCTGATGTCCAGATACGCCTTGTCGCTGCCCGTCTGGCGCATGCGCTTGAAGATTTCGCGCGCGACAATGTCGCGGGGCGCGAGGTCTTCGAGCGGATGCCGGCCGGCCATGATACGCTCGCCGTTTACATCGTAGAGCAGGCCGCCGTCGCCGCGCACCGCTTCCGAGATGAGGAAGTACTGGCCGTGCACGTCCGGCAGGGCAAGGGCCGTGGGATGGAACTGGACGAACTCCATGTTCTTCAGGACTGCGCCGGCCCGGCTGGCCGCCGCGATTCCGTCGCCCGTTGCGGTGGCGGGGTTTGTGGTGTAGCGGTACACGCGGCCGATGCCGCCCGTGCAGAGGACGAGGCTGGAGGTGCGGTAGCGGCGGAACTGGCCGCCGTGCCCGCATGTCACAATGCCGCAGACGCCGTTTGCGCCTGTTAGAATGTCTGTCAGACACTCGTTTTCATGAATGGTGATGTTCGGACGCTGGCGCAGGATCGCGCCCAGGCCTTCGACCAGGCGGCGGCCGGTCGCGTCCTTGCCGCTGTGCACGATGCGGTTGGTGCTGTGCCCGCCCTCGCGGCCCAGGTCCAGGCTGCCGCTTTCGTCATAGTCGAAGGGCACGCCCATTTCTATGATGCGGCGGATGTGGCTCGGGCCCTCGGTGACAAGGGTGCGCACGGCCGTTTCGTCGCACTGGCCGGCGCCGGCGACGAGGGTGTCGCGGATGTGCAGGTCAAAATTATCGTCCTTGAGCGTGACCGCGGCGATGCCGCCCTGCGCAAACCAGGAACTGGACATCTGCCCGTCCTTCTTGAGAATCATGAGGCAGCGCACGCCCTCCGGAAGATTCAGTGCCGTATAAATTCCGGCAAGACCGCCGCCGACAATAATGGTGTCGAAGGTCTCGGTCGGCAGCCCGGTCAGGCTGCCCGAGTAGATGTAGCGTCTCACTCTTCCATATCTCCAATATTATGTATTGCTGTGTTATGTTTCTTATCCCGCTCCCGAAGGCTGCGGAAAAAATCGGTCAGCAACCCGCCGCAGCGGTCCGCCAAAACGCCGCCGGTCACCTGCG
>USJY01000097.1 GCA_900555065.1 uncultured Eubacteriales bacterium | reverse complement strand
GATAGATGAAACCCGGCCGGGGAGACCCGGCCGGTTTTGTTACGACGTTTTATGTGTTCCGGCGAACGCCGACGCGCGCATGAAAAACATCCCGCTGTCTTTAAAAAAGGTCGCTATGGCTGCCGGTGCGAATCAGCTTTAGAATCAGCGTATCTCGATATACTTTGTAAATCAATAACCAGTCCGGTTCAATATGGCATTCCCGCATATCCTTGTAATTTCTGGATTGCGTCAGCGCGTGATCCCGGTATTTTTTCGGCAAAGGCTGTTCATTTGCCAGCAGGGTGATCACCTCCTGCAGGGCACCCGGATTGCAGCCACGCCTGACGGCGAGTTTATAATCACGCTTAAATTGACCTGTACTCTATTTTAAGCATTCAACGCCTCCATTGCATCGGATACGCTTTCAAACGGGCCGTAAACGTCCTCTCCTTTTTCCGCAGCTTCCATAGCGGCAAGCGTTACCGCATTGGGTACATTTTTGCTTACACGAAAAGGAATCTGCTGTTCACGAACAGACTGACGGAGGAAAATATTGAACGCCGTCGAGAGATTCATGCCAAGCTCAGCAAACAAAGCGTCCGCCTGTTTTTTCAGCTCGCCGTCCACACGAAAAGTCACATTTACATTCTTCATATGCATTACCTCCCATATTAATATTATACTATAAATGTCAATATTATAATGTGCATTTTATGTGCTTTTATAAATCATTTAAAAACCGACCGGGGCGACCCGGCCGGTTTTGTTATGCACAAATCTATGATTTATCCTTCGACTCTTTAATCAAAGTTTCTACCACCGCAAAGATACGCTGTTGTTCTTCGCTGGACAAATCTTCAATTTCATCCGATAGAATAGAAACGCGCGTAGGATATGTTTTATCTATCACATCACAAAAAATCTGATCCGCAGACGCTCCAATCGCATTCATGATAGCGACCAGATTTTCAATCCGTGGAAATTTCTTGCCTCGTTCAACATCAGAAATATAATTTTTTGTAAGACTCAATACCTCTGCCAATGCGTCCTGCGTATAGCCGCTGCGTTCTCTATATTCCTTAATTCTTTTCCCTACTAATTTTTTAATCTGCATTATATCCCTCCACGATGTCATACTCATTCTCATGAAATTAGTATACATCGATTACATGTATATGAAAACAAGCTTAAAGAATGACTGCAATTCTAAAAGAATTATTATTTAAAATAAATTTTGCTATTGACAATCTTTGGAAGATGAAATATAATGAATACATCAATAAGAATTACTATAATTCTTTTAGCTGTATTAATGGTTATGGATTCCAATTATACAAAGTTATCATAAATAGAACAACGAACTTCTCTTAATTATGTCAATCCATGTTATGTCATTAATCGTACTTCATTTGTCACCAATATAACTATATATATTCGTTGTTCCCCCCCCTATGATATACTTTGTTTTGGATATTGAGACAGGCGTATACGCCTGTCTCTTTATATTACTCAAGAAAACGAGCTGCCTAAATGATTTTTAGGCAGTTTATTTTGTTGCACGCATAATATTTATTATAAAATAAAGCAATTATAATTCTTAAAGAGTTACAATAACTTTTTCCATGACTGTATGGGATGGCAGATTCAGGATATACTGATGATACTATTAATTGAGGTCTAATTTCTGGGGGCAGATCATGAAATCCCAAGTTCTGATTGGAAAAAGAATTAAGGAATATAGAAAGCGGAGCGGTTTGACACAAGAAGCCTTAGCTGAGAAGGTGCAGTTAAGTGCCCATTATGTTTCTGCTGTGGAGTGCGGACGCAGTTTTCCTCGAATTGACGTGCTCATAGATATTATAAATGCAATTAATGCATCTGCTGATCAAATATTCTGCGATGTGATTGATAAATCTTACGTAGCCAGAACATCCATTCTTGCGGATATAATTGACGGATTATCCCCCGTGCAAAAGCGCCAAATCATTTCCGTAATAGAAACCATGACGGAGAATTTTAAAACAGAACAGTAAATAAAGGCGGAAGGTTTTCACCTTCCGCCTTCATTTTTTACTGCTGCCGCTGTTTTCTGCGCAGCCGCTTGCGCCTGCGTATGATCTGCGCCCGGATACAGAGGGCCGCAAAACCGATGACCAGCACGCCCACGATTACGAGAATCACAATCAAAAACACAAGCCACAGGGACATGCCTCCGTGCGTGGCGAACAGGATGGGCCCAAAGCTGTCCAGCTTCAGCGTCGCCTCGCCGTCCTTTACCTTGACGGTGCTATGCTCCACTTTCCCGTCCACATACCGGTACACGTTCAGCTTCTGCCCGTTATACTGCTCGTCCACCTTGAACGTGGCGGTCAGCCTGCCTGTAAAAGGCGCTTTTTCCGTGCCATGGGCCGAAACCTTCGCGTCATACGCGAACAGAAACGTCTCCTTCCCCAGCTCCGCCTGCATCTCAGCGTAGCCCTCGGCGTCCTCAGCGAGCGCGGAGACGGTGAATTCCGCGTTGTAATATATCTTGCCGCCCACCACGTAGGAACCCGTCTGCAAATCGCGCAGCGTCCGTTCCATGTACGCCTTTTCCGGTACAAAGTAGGCGCGGATGGTCACGTCCTGCGCAGGCATGACAAAAGTTGTCTCCGGCTCCTGCGTGGAGGTAAAGGTGCCGCCGCCGAGCGACTCCCAGCCGCCGAACGTATAACCCTTGTCCACCTCCGCTGTCAGCGCCACCTTTTCGCCGGGCAGGTACAGCCCTTCTTCTTCGACCGAGGCGAAACCGCCCGTCTCGGCCTCAAAGCGGATCATAAACGCGTCCGTCGTCAAAAACAGGCCGGAAATCTCGCAGTTCGCGCCGATCTGGCCCACATCCTGCGCCTGCGCCGTCTCCGGGTCTACGAGGACAAGGCGGCCGAAACCGTTGCCGTTGTACTGCGCCCAGTAGAGCTTGCCCGTAGTGCGGTCAAAGCACATGGACTGGATATAGGAGCAGGGCTTTCCGGTATCCCCCACCTGCACGCATGCGCCCGTCTGCTTATCCACGCGGAACAGAATCCCCGATCCGTCGATCCCGTACAACTGGCCCTCCGGATCGCAGGCGAGGGTGCGAAGCTGGTTAGCTTTGGTAATCGTGCCGACATACTCCGTCTCGCCCGTATCGAGATTCAGCCGGTGCAGCTGGCGCTGCGGGTCGTTGGAATCCCGGCTCGACAGCAGCAGAAACGTCGTGCCCGTGGTATAGTCATAGGTCATCTCCGCGGCGTTCCATTTGTCCGTCTCCGCGACGACCTGGGCGATCTCCGTCCGGTTATACGTATCCCCCTGCGCGCTGAAGAGCTTGCCCTCGCTGTCCACGCCGTAGAACTTTCCGTTAAAATACGTGCCGCAGTACACGTTCGGCAGGCTGGGCTGCCCCGACAGCACGTTGACTTTGTCTGGCGCCGACGCCGAGAACGATATAAACGCATTGCTGCTCCCGCCCGAATTTTCATCATCCGAACAGCGGAACCCGTACAGGGTTACGCCGTCTCCCTCTTCGGCGAGGGCAGGAACTGCAAACGCGGCGATACTTACGACAACCGCCATAATCCATGCAATAACTCTCCTGGCCATAATCCGCCTCCTTCAGACATCAGACGCCGCGGCCGGCGCCTGCGCTCTCCGTTTATATATCCTTTTATTCGACTGTATTTTACCATATCTGTTCCAAAATGTCACCCTGCTATTGAAAAATCTTACCGGAAGAATACGGATACGCGTAAACACAGTTGATAAGTGCAATAAAAAAACATTTTTCCCACTTGAAAATCCCCTTTATATTTGGTAGCATATATAAAAAGTTAAACTAAAAAAATTTATGAACAGGAGAGAACAAGATGCTTACCAAAAAGGAATTTGCCTCCATGCAGGACCATTCCTGCCTCGGCAACTACGTATCCAGAGAAACCGTAATCCAGTTCTGCAATGAAGTGCTCGAATACGGCTTTGCCGCCGTCTACGTCAATCCCAGCGACGTGGCACTCGCCAAGTCCATCATCGGCGATAAGGCCCATGTCGGCACCGTCATCGGCTTCCCGCAGGGCGTCACCACCACGGAGACCAAAATCTTTGAAGGCCTCAACGCCATCGAGAACGGCGCGGATGAGCTTGACATCGTCAACAACATCTCCAAGCTTAAGGACGGCAACCTCGACTACTGCCGCGACGAGCTGACCCGTTTTGTCAAGGCCATGAAGGAAAAGGACCCGAACGTCTGCGTAAAGGTCATCATCGAGTGCTACTACCTGACGCATGCCGAAAAGATCGCGATTGCGCAGATCGTTGCGGACGCCGGCGCGGACTTCATCAAGCAGAGCACGGGCACGACGCCGGAGAGCAGCTTCAACCTCGGCGACGTCAAGCTCCTCAACGCCCTGGTCGGCGACAGGATCCAGGTCAAGGCGGCCGGCTGGATCGGCAACCTGGAAGACGCGATCGGCACCATTGAGTTCGGCGCAACCCGTATCGGCAACAGCATCGCGCCGCAGTGGCTGGACGAGTGGGAGGAAAACCACTGGTATGATCCCGTCAAAAAGCTCGGTAAATAAACGAAATTGAAATGAAGTGATGACGATGCGAAACGACTGCGTATATCTCGTTGGTATCGACATCGGCGGCACAAAATGTGCGGTTAGCCTGGGCGAGTATCGCGAAAGCGACGCTTGCCCAGTTTCCCTAGTGGACAAAATCAGGTTCGATACCAACAATCAGGCCGGGCATGCCGACGTCATCCGCCGCATTCTCGACGCGGTCCGCAACCTGCTTGCACGGCAGGGGCTGGAACCGGCGCGGGTCGCCGCGGCGGGCATATCCTGCGGCGGGCCGCTTGACAGCGAGGCCGGCGTAATCCTCTCCCCGCCCAACCTCATCGGCTGGGATCGTGTGCCCATTGTCGAAATCGTCGAGCGGGAAACGGGGATCCGGACCTTCCTACAGAACGACGCGAACGCCTGCGCGCTTGCAGAGTGGAAGTTCGGCGCGGCGCGCGGCGCGCAAAACGCCGTGTTCCTCACCTTTGGCACCGGGCTTGGCGCGGGGCTGATTCTGGGCGGCAGGCTGTACGGCGGAACAAACGGGAACGCGGGCGAGGTCGGGCATATACGGCTTTCGGAAAACGGCCCTGTCGGTTACGGCAAGGCCGGTTCGTTCGAGGGCTTTTGCAGCGGCGGCGGCATTTTGCAGATTGCAAAGACCATGGTGCTCGAACGCAGGCAGATGGGCGAGCCCGTCCCCTATTACGACGGGACCGACGCTTCCATCGACGCGCGGCAGATGGAAATCCACGCGCGCGAGGGCGACGCGCTGGCGCGCGCCGTATACGCCAAGTGCGGCGAATACCTGGGCCGGGGGCTTTCCATTCTGGTGGATACGCTCAATCCGCAGGTGATTGTCATCGGCAGCATATTCACCCATTGCGCCGACCTGATCTGGCCGCATGCAAAAGCGGTTATGGACCGCGAGTGCCTTGCGGCGGCCAACCGCGTCTGCCGGGTGGTTCCCGCCGAGCTGGGCGGGCAGATCGGCGACTACGCCGCCATTGCCGTTGCGGCGAGCGCAGTATAGGAGGAGCCCTATGAAAGAAAGCGTAAAACAGACGTTTGAACAGCTGTTCGAGCAGTATCCGGCGCTGGAGACGTGCCGGGCCGACATCCGCGCCGCGTTCGAGCTGCTTGCCGGCTCGTTTCGGGACGGGGGCAAGCTCATGCTTTGCGGCAACGGCGGCAGCGCCGCGGACTGCGAACATATCTCCGGCGAGCTGCTCAAGGGATTTCGGCTCAAACGCGCCATTCCCGCCGCCGATGCGGATACGCTCGCCCGATTATACGGCGATACGGGCAAAAAGCTCGCTACCATGCTGCAGCGAGGGCTGTCGGCCATACCGCTGTGCAGCATG
>USJY01000096.1 GCA_900555065.1 uncultured Eubacteriales bacterium | reverse complement strand
AAGCCGCGGCCAGCCGAAAGCGGGCTTGGGTGCGGCGCTTCGAGGATCAGGTGCGCGGGATTGGTGAGCAGCGTTTTTTTTGCGCGCGCAGGCGAGCCCCAGAGCAGGAACACAATGGGCTTTTCCCGGGCGTTTAAAAGTTCGATGACGCGGTCGGTAAACGTCTGCCAGCCAATGCCCGCATGGCTCATCGGCCGTCCGCGCTGAACGGTCAGAATCGTATTGAGCAGCAGCACGCCCTGCTCGGCCCAGCCGCTCAGATCGCCGCTTTGAGGCGCGGGACAGCCCAGGTCCGCGTGCAGCTCGGCAAAGATATTTTCCAGCGACGGCGGCAGCGGCACGCCCGCATTGACGGAGAAACACAGGCCGTGGGCCTGACCGGGACCGTGGTACGGGTCCTGGCCGAGGATGACGGCGCGTACTTTTCCATAAGGCGTGGCGCGCAGGGCGCGGAACACCTGCTGCGGAGGCGGATAACACTGCGTCCTGCGGTATTCCTTGTTTAAAAAAGCAAGAATATTCTGAAAATACGGCTTTTGCAGTTCATCCGCCAGCAGGCCGTCCCAGTCGTTTAAAAATTCCACCATTTATCTTTCCGCCTCTCTTGACACAGCGTTTTCCGGTATGCTATACTTTTTTTATATAATATGTATTTTATTAGTTTTCGTATATATATTTTCATAAACAGCGCGCTTTGTCAAGAATGAAATAGGCGGCGCGGGTCAACGGCTGCCGAAGATGCGGGAATTTAGGGATATACGTCCCTAATCTCTTTTTATTGTTTCAAAATGTTAAAGTTTTTTGACCCGCTTGCGCCCCGCAGACCCATGCGCTATACTGGATCTGGCATGGAGCAGACGCTGTTTAAATCTCATCCCCCGTTCCATGTCGCTTTTTATATTGTTTTCACTAAAATTAAAATATATGGAGGAAAGGCAATGAACGATTTTCTGTTTCAGATTCCGACCAGGCTCTACTTCGGCAAGGGTGAAGAGCCTATGGTTGGAAAACGAATCAGGGAGTACGGCGGCAGCCGCGTCCTGCTGCATTACGGCGGCGGATCCATTCAAAAGACCGGCCTGTACGACAACGTGCTCCGCTACCTGAAAGACGCGGGCCTGACCGTGTGCGAGCTGGGCGGCGTACAGCCCAATCCGCGCCTGTCTCTGTGCCGCAAAGGCATTGAGATCTGCCGCAGAGAGGGCGTGGACTTTATTCTCGCCGTCGGCGGCGGCTCGGTAATCGACAGCGCCAAGTGCATCAGTCTCGGCGTGTTCTGCGACGGCGACGTGTGGGACTATTACACGGGTGCGAAAAAGGAACCGGAGCGCGTACTCCCCATCTGCTCGATTCTGACCATTCCGGCTGCGGGCAGCGAGGGCAATTCGGGCTCGGTCATCACCAATGAGGACGGGAATTTCAAGCTCGGCTACGGCCACCCGTCCCTCTATCCAGTCTTCTCCATCCTCAACCCGGAGACGACTTTTACTTTGCCGCCCTATCAGACGGCGGCAGGCGCGGTGGATACCATTGCGCACACCCTCAGCGCCTATATTACGGACGACACTGAAAGCTTTTTTGTGCAGAGCATTGGCGAAAGCGTTATCCGCACCGTGGTCAGGTATGCGCCCAAAGCGCTGGAGAACCCGACCGACTACAACGCGCGCGCGCAGCTGATGTGGGCCGCGACCATGGCTGCGAACGGCTCGATTTCGACCGGATGCCTGTCCGACGGCACAAGCCATATTGTCGAACACGAACTGAGCGCTTTGTACGACATTACGCACGGGGCCGGACTTGCCATCGTCATCCCCGGCTGGTTCAAGTACATCTACAAAAAGAGACCGGAGACATTTGCCCGGTTCGCAAACCGCATTTTCGGCATAGAGATTGACCCGTACGACCTGGAGGGTACGGCGTTAAAGGGTATCGCCGCACTGGAACGGTTCTTCCAGAGCCTGGGTATGCCGGTCCGGCTGTCCGAAGCAGGTATTGGCGAGGACCGCTTTGAAGAGATCGCCGAACGCTGCTATGCGCGCTTCGGCGAGTACGGACAGATCCAGAAATTCGGAAAGCGGGACACTGTCAACATCCTCAACCTGTGCAAATAACGAAACGGAGGAACAACATGCTGGATTTTACTTACTACAGCCCCATTAAACTTTATTTTGGCAAAGGCGAAGAGCTGAACGCCGGAAAATATGTGCGCGAGTACGGCGGCAGCCGCGTCCTGCTGCACTACGGCGGCGGCTCGGTTGTGCGCAGCGGCCTGCTGGGACTTGTGCGCGAAAAGCTCGAAGCGGAGGGCATTGCCGTGTTCGAGCTGGGCGGCGCGCAGCCCAATCCGCGCGTCGAACTCTGCCGGGAAGGAATCGCCCTGTGCCGGGAAAAGGGGATTGATTTCATCATCGCCCTCGGCGGCGGCAGTTCCATGGACTCTGCTAAGCTCATCGCCCTCGGCGCCTGCTTTGACGGCGACCCGTGGGACATCGTAACCGGCGCGCACCGGCCTGAAGCCGCGCTGCCCGTCGCGACCATCCCGACGCTGGCGGCCACCGGCAGCGAAAACAACGGTATCTTCGTCATCACAAACGGGGATAAAAAGCTTGGCCAGTCCTCGCCCCTGGCCGCCCCGAAATTCTCCATACTCAACCCGGAGCTGACCTGTACCGTTTCGCCATGGTATACGGCGGCCGGCGCGGTCGATATGATCACGCACATCATCGGAAGCTATCTGAACGACGACTGGACAAATGAGCTGATGCAGAAAATTGTGACCGGCGCCATCAAAACCGTAATCAAGTACGCGCCCAAAGCGCTTGAAAACCCGGAGGATTACGAAGCGCGCGCACAGCTGATGTGGATCAGTTCCCTGTGCTGCTGCCCCACCCTGACCGTCGGCCTGCCCGGCGACGGCACCACCCATATCATTGAAGGCGTTGTGGACGGCATCTACGACAAGACGCACGGCGCGACCCTGTCGGTCGTCCTGCTCGGCTGGATGAAGTATATCATGGACGCGTGTATCCCGCGCTTTGCAGAGATGGCGGTGCGCCTGTTCGATGTGGAGTACGACCATGAAAACCCGCGTCTGACCGCATTGGAGGGCATCCACCGCTTTGAGCAGTGGATCGCCGCGATCGGTATGCCGACCCGGTTTTCGCAGCTTGGCATAGACGACGCCAGGTTCGACGAAATTGCGGCGCGCATCTATGCGCAGGCCGGCGTTTACGGGAACATGGTAAAGCTCGGAGAAAAAGAGACGCGCGAAATCCTTGCGCTGTGCAAGTAGACGGGAGGCTCTGTGTATGTATAACTTTGAATATTATATGCCTACAAAAGTGATATTCGGCAAGGGCAAAGAGGCCTTGATCGGAGAAGAGGCGCGGGCTTTCGGCACCAGAGTGCTGCTGCACTACGGCGGCGGCTCGGTCAAAAAGACCGGGTTGTTTGACCGGGTGAAGGGGTATCTGGAACAGGCGGGGCTGACTGTGTTCGAGCTGGGCGGCGTGTTGCCCAACCCGCGCGTGTCCCTCTGCCGCGAAGGCATACGCATCTGCCGTGGAAACGGCATTGACGCGATCGTCGCCCTCGGCGGCGGCTCGGTGATCGACAGCGCCAAGTGCATCAGCTTCGGCGTGCCGTATGAGGGCGACCCGTGGGAGATGTGCGTAGGCGCGCCGGTGCCGAAGAACAATGTGCCGCTGCTCACCATCGTCACCATGGCGGGCGCGGGCAGCGAAGTGAGCCAGGGCGCGGTCATCACCAACGAAGACGGCTGGCTCAAGCGCGGCTTCGGCGGTAACTATGTCCGGCCGAACGTGAGCATTATCAACCCGGAACTCACCTATACCCTGCCCCCCTATCAGGTAGCGGCCGGGTGCGTGGACATCATGTCCCACGCGCTTGAACGGATTCTGGCCGACAAGCTTGAAAGCGAAGTCACCGAACGCTGGTGCGCCGACACGGTCGCCACTGTGATCAAATACACGCCGAAAGCGCTCGCGACGCCCGACGATTACGACGTGCGCGCCACGATCAGCTGGGCCGCAGCCCTCGTCATGGCCGGAACGCAGCACGCCGGCATTCAGACAGACGGCGTACTGCACGGGTCCGAGCATGAGCTGAGCGCCATTTACGACGTGACCCACGGCGCGGGCCTTGCCGTGATGATTCTCGCCTATTTCCGTTACCTCAAGCCGATCAAGACCGAGCGGCTCGCCAAAATTCTGCAGTGGGTTTTCCATCTGGAATACGACTTCGCCAACCCCGCCGAGACGGTGGAGGCCGGCATTGAGCGCATGGAGGACTTCTTCAGGCGGATCGGTATGCCCACCACTTTGCCGGAGCTCGGCATCGACGAGAGCCGCCTGACCGAAATGGCGGAAAAAGCCGTGCTGAACGGCCCGCTCGGACATTTCTATCCCATGGATGCAAAACAGGTTGAGGATATGTACAGGCTCGCCCTGTAAAAAGGAGAAATATAAAAATGAATAATTTTCAGTATTATAACCCCGTTGAGATGATTTTCGGCAGGGGTCTTGAAACCACGGTCGGAGAGCACGTCGTCCGCTACGGCGGCACCAAGGTGCTCATGGTCCACTACGGCGACCCGTACATCTATGAAAGCGGCCTGCACGGCCGGATCATGGACAGCCTCAAGGGCGCGGGGCTCGAAGTGCTGGAACTGACCGGCGTGCAGCCCAACCCGCGCGTGGACCTGGCGCGCAAGGGCATTGATATCTGCCGCAAAGAGGGCGTGGACTTCCTGCTCGCCGTCGGCGGCGGCAGCGCCATCGACACCGCGAAGTGCATCTGCTTCGGCATGTACTACGACGGCGACGTGTGGGACATTTACATGGACGCCAGCAAGATGCCGGACAGGGGCATCCCCCTCGCCGCGATCCCGACCATCGCCGCTTCGGGAAGCGAGTACAACTGCAGTTCGATCATCAGCAACGACGAAGGACAGCTCAAGCGCGGCGCTTACGACCCGATCGGCTTCCCCAAGTTCGCCATCTACAACCCCGAGCTGCTCTATACGCTCCCGCCCAAGCAGACGGCGGCGGGCATTGTGGACGCAATCTCCCACCTGTCCTGGAGCTACCACATCAAGCAGGACCACATCGGTCTGCAGGACGACCTGACGCTTTCCGCCATCAAGGCGCTGGTGGACAACGGCCGGATTGTCATGAAAAACCCGCGCGACTATGAGGCGCGCGCGGCCGTGTTGCTCGCGAGCACCTTCGCCTGCGTGGACATCCTCCATCTCGGCAGCGGCTGCGACCCCACCTCGCACAGGCTGGAGCATGAGTTGAGCGCCATTTACGACGTGACCCACGGCGTGGGGCTCGGCATCATCCTGCCCGCGCAGCTCCGCTACCTGTATAAAGGCGCGCCCGACCGGTTCGCCAAGTTCGGCCGCGTCGTGTTCGGCATTGAGGAGAATGACGACGAGAAAGCGGCGCTGATGAGCATCGACGCGCTCGAACAGTTCTTCCGGGAGATCGGCATGCCCACCCACCTGCGCGAGATCGGCATCGGCGACGAGCACTTTGAGCAGATGGCCGACAAGGTCCTGCGCGACGTCGGTCCTTTCGGCGACATCCATATTTTCGACAAGGAAAGCATAATTGAGATGTACCGGCTCTGCCTGTAAAAAATCGCAATAAAAGGCCGCAGCACAGGCGCTGCGGCCTTTTTTCGCAGTATGGCTGTGCGCGAACGCGTTTTTTTGTGCGGCGGCGCGCCCTGCGTACGGCGTGACGCCCCGCGACCATACACGGCGAAGCGTCTGCCAAGCGATCCGCTTTCGCCCCTTCCACATAAAAACCGGCGTGGGAACCAAGAGAAAAAAGAAAAATTTATCGCGGTGTAGGTTTGTCAAACATATTGGACAGTAAATTCTGAGGGAGAAAGCCATCCCAA
>USJY01000095.1 GCA_900555065.1 uncultured Eubacteriales bacterium | reverse complement strand
GAATTAATCTTATTTTTTAATTGCAGTGTATTTTGTGTTTTGGCCGTGCAGGCGACGCAGTGATATGGGAGGGCTCCCGGCTGGGTATGGCCGGACGCGCCGTGCGTTGCGGACAAAACGACGCGCGAAAACAGCGATTTACGGGCCGGGCTCTGCGGGCGTATGCTTGAAAGCGGGCGGATATACGGGCGAAAACGGAGCTGAAAGGCGCGCCGGAGGCGGGGCGCTGCGGATACGCCGCTTGGACAAAAGCGCGCGGACAAACAGCCTTGCGGATACGAACGGACACAGGCGCGCAGTCGGGAAAACGAACGCGCGGACAGAGACGCATGCGTAAGCGCGCGGCGGCAGAACACAGGCGAACCGGCCGGATGCGGAGGGGAACAGACTGCTTCGCCCCGCGCGCCGCCTGCCGTGTTACGTGTGATCTGCGTGCGGCGGCCAATAAAATATGTAAGCTGTAAAGGCACGGCGCGCCAGTGGAATACAGGCGCGTCCACCCTTTGCCGCAAGGCCCAGGAACTGGGCCTTGCGCTGTTTTGAAGAGAGTACGCGTTTTTCTGGCGCCGCGCGTAGACGGCCGCGGTGTAACTTGCCGCCTGCGTCCGCCATCCGGCTGGCTTGCCAGCGGCGACAGTCCAAGCTGCGTATGAGGCGCAGGCAGCGACGGACCGGCGGCGCAGGCCGTCATAGGACAGCGGCCCGTATGGTTTACCGGGTCTGGGCGCGTATGGATTCGGTGAAAAACAGCGCGCGGCGACGGCGTGTGCTGTTTTGCGGCGCGGCGCAGAATTTCGGCGGCATACATACGGGGCACACCGATGCGGAAATATATTCCGCAAGGCAAAAACAGGAATGAATCCTAATGTGAAAGAAGGGACTTCTATGGAGCTGCCGGAGGCGTTGGCGCGCGGGCTGGATGCGCTGCTGGCACAGCATGAAAACATAAGCGGAGGCCGGGCGCAGGTCCGCACGGCGGGCGCTGCGATCAGCCTGCGATACCGGACGAAGCCGGGAACGGGCGAACGCCTGATTCTTACGGACACGGAAGCGCTGGCCTATGCCGTTTCGCGTATGCCGGCGACATTTGCCGCCGTATATGACGCGCTGCAAAAGGCGGACCCTGCGGCGGCGCTGACGGTGCGGTCCCTGCTCGACGTGGGAACGGGCACCGGCGCGGCAAGCTGGGCCGCGGCGCAGTATTATGGACTGCAAAGCGCCGTCTGCCTGGACGTGGAACCGGTAATGCTGCGGACAGCCGGGGCGTTGTTTCAATACGGCCCGCAGCCTTTGCGCGGCGCGCGGCTGATGCAGTGCGACGCCGCGGCCGGCCCGCTGCCCGCGCAGGCGGATCTTGTCGTCTCCGCTTATATGCTGGGAGAGCTTGCGCCTGCGCGACGTACTGCGGCGCTGCGGGCGATGTGGGACGCGGCCGGCAGCATGCTGCTGCTTGTTCTGCCCGGCACGCCGCAGGGCTATGCGGCTGTCAGGCAGGCGCGGGCGCTGCTTTTGGAGTGGGGAGGGATTATCGCCGCGCCCTGCACGCATATGGGGGACTGTCCTTTGCAAAAAGACGACTGGTGCCATTTCTCCTGCCGTGTGCCGCGCACACGCCTGCACAGACAAATAAAGGGCGGAAGCGCGCCGTATGAGGATGAAAAATATGCCTACCTTGCGGCTGTACGCGCAAAGGCTGCGGAAGGCGGCGGGTTTCGGGTACTGCGCCATCCGCACACGCACAAAGGCTATGTGCGGCTGACTGGCTGTACGCCGCGCGGCATTGAGACGCGCACCGTAACCCGGAGCCAGAGCGACGACTACCGCGCCGCGCGCAGGGCGGCGTGGGGCGACCTTCTTCCCTGGCGATGACCCATGGTGCGCGGCGCAGCGCGGCCTGCGTATGCTTTGGAAAAGAACGGCGCAATCCTTTTGCGCCGGGGGCCTGCATGATCGCGCGCGCTTAAACGAAAATCCTTTTATTGCGCCTGCGTTTAATCATGGAAAAAAATACTGCCTGTATAAAGCGCTGGATATGGCGGCGGTATATGGCGGCGGCCGTTTGGCCGGCCAAGGGGGTGATGCCGCCGGCGCAAGCCGGGATTTGCGGCGGATAACGGGTGCGGCGCGCAGGGGGACTCCCGCCAAAGTTTTGGAAAAAAAGAGGACGGGTTCCGTCCGGCGCGCGGCTGTGCAGTACGGGAATGCGCGCGTTCGCTCGGCCAGAACAGAACGGGCGCGGCGCAGGCGCGTCCACGGCCCGGACACGTATCAAGTCTGGCCGCATACGGCGCGACGCTGCTGCATAGGCGCGGGCGCGGCGCGCACGGTTTGGATGCCGGCGCCGGAGGCCTGGGTCGGAGTCCGTGCGACGGGCGCGGGTTTGCGGTACGGGCGGGGGACGATACGCCGTAGCTTTTATGGAACGTGCTGTGAAGCCGTACGCGGCCCGGCGCGCGCATGGCGCTGCTTTTGAAGCAAGGCCGCGCCGGACTTTGCGCGAAATTATTTTGGGGGAGCGCTTTTATATTGCGCAAAGCTGTGATAAAATAAAGATTACACAGAAACACGCTGGGGGGATATGATGAGCAGAATTTATCTGTTTCGCGGGATGGTCGCGACCGGAAAAACCATGATCGCCAACCTGTTGGGGGACAGACTGGATATCCCCGTTTACCGTAAAGAGGACATTTACCATGCGATAGACATTCCGGCGTTCGACCACCAGAAAAAAAACGAAATGGCTTACAATGCCCTGCTGAAATCCGTACAGGCGGCCATTGACGAAAAGCGGGATTTTGTCGTGGATATCGGGCTTGCGCATTGGCCGAAGTACGAGTGGTTTATAAACCAGCTCGACCTGCAGCGCGCGCGCCTGTACCGGTTCGTTTGCATTTGCAGCAATGAAGAAATATGGCGCGAACGGGTAGAAGCGTCTTTGCGCAACCATCAGGAGGATATGCATTTCCACAGCGCCGAAGAGGCGATTTACCATTACAGGAACAAGGACAGCGCGCCGCGCGAAGGCGAGTATGTGCTTGACAGCGTCGAGCCGGCGGAACAGCTGCTGAAAAAGGTGCTCGGCATTATAGAACATAAGGCTGCGCCGTAAAATATCCGGCCTGTTGCAGTCGGGCCGGATTGGGCGGGGCGAGAGGGTTCATTTATGGTGAACCCTTGTTTTTTTAACGGCGTCCGTATGCCGGCTTGCCGCAGGGTATGCGATGGGTGCGCGCGGCGCTAAGAAACGGTACATATCTGCGCGCTCCGCTGTTGAGACGCAGGCATTTGACCAAGATACCGGCTGTGCGGAAGCGCAGGAGCAACATATGGCGCATGTGGAACGGGAGCCCTTCGATCGCCGGTTGGAATACGTTTTAAGACCGCCACCCGAACAGGCAGGGCGCGCGCCGGGTCTGTTTAGGAAACTGAAAATGGGGAATGGAAATGAGTATATTGCTGAAGCTTTGTTTTCTGTTTTTTGTCGGCTCTGTCAGCGGCTGGGTGGCCGAGCTGCTGTTCCGGCGCTTCTTCTCATCGGCAAACCCCGAGCGGAAATGGATCAACCCCGGGTTTTGTATTGGCCCGTATCTGCCCCTGTACGGCGTCGGGCTGTGCCTGCTCTATCTCATCGCCGCCCTGGGCGAGCATTGCCTGCCCGGCAATGCTCCATGGCGCGACGCGCTTCTGATCGTGCTGATGGGCGCGGCGATGACGGCTACGGAATATATCGCCGGTATCCTGTCGTTGCGGGTGATGAAGGTACGGCTGTGGGATTACAGCCATAACTTCGGAAATATACAGGGGATTATATGCCCAAAGTTTTCCTGTATCTGGACAGCGCTGGGCGCGGGGTACTATTTCCTGATTCATCTGCACATTCTCGGCGCGCTGCGCTGGCTTTCCGATAATCTTGCGTTTTCATTTGTGATCGGGCTGTTTTTCGGCGTGTTTGCTGTGGACGTCGCGCATTCCATGCAGCTTGCGGCGAAACTGAAAAAATTTGCTGAGGAAAACGATGTGGTCGTCCGATTTGAAAACATGAAAGCAGCCATCCGCCGTCACCAGGAGCAGACGGCACAAAAGTATCACTTCTTCCGCCCGTTCCATTCGGAACGGCCGCTTGCCGAACAGTTGAAAAACATGCGGGAAGCTTTTGAAAACCGGAGAAAAAAACCGCCGAAAACATGACTGTATGCGTTTGCCCGGACCCTGTGGGAACCGGATCCCGCCGCGGCGGAAAACGAAAAGCGTGGGACATATCATTGATATGTCCCACGCTTTATCAGTACAAAAAAGCGTTATTTCGATTCTTCAACGATCTGGCTTTCGTCCTTTTCATGCGCGATCAGCCCCGATTCCTTCTGCTCGGGCAGGATGAGGTTGAGCACGATGCCGACGATGATGCCAAGGCCCATGCCGGATAAGCTGAAGCTCGGACCGCCGATCACCGCGCCGCCGATGGCAAGCACGAACATTACGGCCGCAATGCAGAGGTTGCGGTTCTTGGTGAAGTCCACATGGTTCTCCACAAGCGTGCGCAGACCGACCGAGGCGATCATGCCGTAAAGGACGATACAGGCGCCGCCAAGCACGGGAGTGGGAATGGTCTCGATTGCGCCGATGCCCTTGCCGAAGAAGCTGACCAGAATGGCGATGACAGCCGCGATGCGCAGTGTGACCGGGTTGTAGTTGCCGGTGACGGCAAGAACGGCAGTGTTTTCAGAATAGGTGGTGTTCGGCGGGCCGCCGAATGCGCCGGCCACCATGGTGGCGAGGCCGTCGCCGAGCAGAGTGCGGTGCAGGCCGGGATTCTTCGTAAAGTCCTTACCCACGACCGCGCCGTTGGCGTACACATCCCCAACGTGCTCAACGCAGGTGACGATCGCAATCGGGGCGATCATGCTAATAGCCCGCAGGTTAAAGGTCGGCAGAACAAAGTTCGGTACCTCCAGCCAGCCGCGGGCAAAACCCCGGCCCTGTTCGGCAAGCGCCGAGAAGTTCATCAGCTCTTTAGGCGCCCAGCCAAGCTCTACGACAAGTAGTGTGAACAGATAGCCGCCTGCGAGGGCAATGACAATGGAGGACATTTTGACCATGCCTTTGCCGTAGCTGGACAAAATAATGGCGAGCAGGCAGACGATTGCCGCGATTACCCAGCTCCATATGTACAACGGGCCGAAAACGACTGCGCCGTCCGCGCCCACCGGCTGGATATTGCCGATCGCGGAGCTGGCGAGGCCCAGCCCGATCAGCGCGATGCCTACGCCCCGCACAACGGGCGGGAACAGTTTGTCGATAAACCGCTTGCCGCACAGCCGCACGATCAGCGCCAGGACAAGATAAATCGCGCCGGCCGCGATTACGCCGCCCATTGCCGCTGCGATCTGCTCCTCCTTCGTCGCGCCGAAGTCACTGTTGCCGACAACGCCCAGGATCGCCGCAATAAAGGCGAATGAGCTGCCGAGAAATGTCGGCATCCGCCCGCCTGTGCACAAGTGGAAGATCAGTGTGCCGACGCCCGCGGCAAACAGTGCGACGCCGACGTCCAGACCCGTCAGCAGCGGGACCAGGATCGTGGCGCAGGACATGGCGAAAGCGTGCTGGAAGCCAAGGGCAATGTTTTTGCCCGCGCTGTTTTTCGGGTATTCCTGCGTACCCGGGAACAGCTTGTTCAATACACCCATGTTTTTTCCTCCTGTATTTTATATAGGGGGGAGGATGCCGCGCAGCCCGGCGGGGCATCCTTCCATAACGCGCGTGGCTGTGGCCGCCTAAAAATGCACAAAAAAAATTCCGGGGAATTCGGAAAATCGCGCAGCGGTCGAGGCGCGGACCCGGCGGCCGGCTGCGCCGGCGCGCGAAAGCCGCATCTTGATTGGATATTATATATCACAGGGGATTGGGTTTTGTAAAGGGTTCTTTGTCAATTTTTGTCTTTTTTA
>USJY01000094.1 GCA_900555065.1 uncultured Eubacteriales bacterium | reverse complement strand
GCATCTGCCGCAGTATTAAAGAGGGCCGGCGGCTGCACGATATGGGTCGGGTGCCGCACAGCTATATGTCGCCGGACGCGCCGGAACACGGGCTGTTTCTGTTCAAAATGAGTTTTCATGCGCATCTGTATGAATTCATGGGCGAGTACACCCTGGTTTCCCGCCGCGCGGCCTATCAGTTCTATCATAAGCTGATGCCGCTCGTACGCAATAACCGCATGAAAGTCACCCGCTTTTTTAAAAAGCTGTTGGGCCGTGCATAAAAAAGCTCCGCCATATGGCGGAGCTTTTCCTGTTCCCGGTTAAGGCGTTTGCAGTTGTTCGTTGATCGTCTGGTAAACGTGCTGTGCCAGCGCTAGCGCTACGCGGTCCAGATTCCCCTCAAACTGCGTGCTGTCCTCGTTTTCTTCCGTCATATCGGATACGACTTTGTACAGCCGGCAGGGGATATTATGTCGGGCGCATACATACGCCACGGCAAACCCTTCCATCTCCACGATCAATCCGGGCTCAACGCCGCTGTTCCTGTCAATGAACCGGTCGCTTGTCCGGCAGATCGCCGCCGGATAGCGCGCGTCCGTCTCCGGCGTGAGATAGACCGGCGTCCCAGGCAGCTGACAGGGCGCATTTCCAAAAATGGTAAGGTCTACGTCGCCTTTACAAACCCTTTCAATGGATACGATATCTCCGGTCCGGAACGCGCCGCCGGTGCAGCCCGCCGTGCCAGTATTGTATATATAACCGCACTGGTATTTGTCAATCAGCGTCTGCGTCGCCATGGCGGCGGCAAGCGTACCCACGCCGCCGACTGCGACGGTCAGGTTCCCGTCATGGTAAAACTGCGCGCCATCGTAAGGAGATACGCTTTGCTTCAAACCAAAAAGCTGCAGCAAAGGTGCCGCTTCCTCCTGCATGGCGATTACGACGCCGATATTCATTTTCATCTTCAAGCCCTCATTTCTTCGCGTTTTATTTCGTAAAGAGCATACTATAAATCAAGGAATTTGTAAATACAATCTTGTAAAATGGCATATAGATGAGTATAATAGTCTGGTATTGTATGGAAGGATGATCACATCTTGAGGGGCAAACACGCAAAAAAGAAAAGCCAGAGCTTTATTACCGGAGCGGTCATTCTGAGCGTATCCGGGATTCTCGTTAAAATCATCAGCGCCTGCTTCCGGATCCCGCTGACGAACCTGATCGGGTACGACGGCATGGGCTATTTTAACAGCGCCTATACGATATACAATTTTCTGATCACGGTCGCCGCCGCAGGGCTCTCGGTCGTAGTTGCGAAAATGATTTCAGAATCTCTCGCCCTGGGCAAATACCGCGACGTGGGCAATATCATGAAGTCGGCGTATTCCACGTATATCGTCATCGGCATAGTCGGGAGCGTCGTCGTCTTTTTCGGAGCGGACTGGATCGCGGCGCTGTTGAACAATACCAAGGCCGCGCCGGCGCTTCGTGCGGTAGCTCCCGCAATCCTCCTCGTTTCGCTTGTGTCAGCGTATAAGGGCTATACCCAGGGCCATTCAAACATGACGCCCACCGCCATAGCCAATCTCATCGAAGTCCTCATCAAGCTGTTCTGCGGCCTGGGTTTCGCTTTTTATATGCAAAAACAGGTTGCCGACCCGAAGGGTGAGGACCTGCCGCTGGTCGTCGCCGCCGCAGTTATTGGCGTGACATTCGGTTCATTCCTGGCGCTTGTTTACATGTTCTTCAAGTATAGGTCTATAAAGAAGCAGAATGCGGCTTTAATGCCGGAGACCGCGCTGCAGTGTCCGGCTACGCCCTATCGTAAAATTTTGCGCCGTTTTATCCATCTTGCAATTCCAATCACCATCGGCTCCATTGTGTCCAATCTTGCAAACGTAATCGACCTGTTTCTGGTTATGCGCCGTCTCTGCACGTTGCCGGGCGTGACGGAGGAAATAGCCAACGGCCTGTACGGTGCATATTCCAGCATGGCGTCCACAATATTCAATATGCCGTCGTCCATTCTGCTGTCCATCGGCATCTCCGCGCTGCCGGCCATTTCCGCAGCGTTTACAATCCGCGACGAACGCCGTCTTACCTCGACCGTTAACTCCTCGCTCAAAATGTGCACCCTGCTCGCGTTTCCATGCGCCGTGGGCATGTCAGTGCTCGCCGGCCCCATTCTGGAACTGCTGTATGCCGATCGAGAGGGGACAGCTATCGCCACACCGTTGCTGGCGATTCTTGGCCCTGCGTTTCTGTTTATGAGCCTGGCGCAGCTGTCCACACCGATCCTGCAGGCGGTTGGAAGAGCGGATATCCCGGTACGAAATATTGTGATTATCAGCGTAGTCAAAATTGTATTAAACTATATACTGATCGCCATACCGAGTATCGGTATCAAAGGTGCCGCCATCAGCAATGTCGTCACATACCTGATCCTGATGATCCTCAACTTTGCGGCGCTTCGAAAAGTGACAAAAGTAAAGACGGATATCAAGAGCGTATACGTCAAACCCCTGTTGGCGTCTCTCGGCTGCGGCGCAGCGGCGCTCTTGACATATACGCTGCTAAATGGTATGATTCGACAGAGCTTTGCGACAATTCTTGCCATATTGGCCGCAGTGCTTGTATACGCCGTTTTAATACTCTTCACAAAAACGCTTAAGGAAGAAGACATAAAGTTCCTTCCCAACTCAAAAAAAATACTAAAAATACTTGAAAAAAGGAATTGGATAGGGTAAAATGCAAACAGACGCGCCATTTGAAGAGAAAAATAAATATGTGTTTGACGACCTGGTAAAAATCATGGTCAAGCTGCGCGGCGAGGGCGGTTGTCCGTGGGACAGGGAACAGACCCACAGATCTCTGAGCAAAAACCTGATCGAAGAGACGTACGAAGTCATCGAGGGTATAGATACGGAGGACGACGCCCTGCTTCAGGAGGAGTTGGGCGACTTGCTTCTGCAAATTGTATTCCATGCGCAGATCGCGTCGGAAACAGCCCGGTTTGATATCGACGATGTTGCGGACGGAATCTGCAAAAAGCTCATCCGCCGGCATCCGCATATTTTTGGAAACGTCACGGCTGACACAAGCGCTGCAGTTTTGCGCAACTGGGATAACATAAAACGGCAGGAAAAAGGGCAAACTTCTGTTGCGCAGACTATGTCCCACATTTATCGAGGCCTTCCCGCGCTGATGCGCGCCCAGAAAATCCAGTCCAAAGCTGCCAAGGCCGGCTTTGACTGGTCGGATGTATCTGGCGCTGTGGACAAGCTTACCGAAGAACAGGCGGAACTGTCGCAAGCGCTTGCCTCGGCGGACATGGATCGTATACTTGATGAAGCGGGCGATCTGCTTTTCGCCTGCGTCAATGTAGTCCGTCATGCAGGAGTGGACAGCGAAGAAGCGCTCCGGTTCGCGACGGACAAGTTCCAGGCTCGGTTTACCGAAGTGGAAACACTCGTCAGCAACGACGGATTTCGTATGGAAGAGCTGCCGCTTGAAGCGCTTGACCGCTATTGGGACCGTGTAAAGCAAAAGTAGTGATTTAGCCTTACGTGGCTGAATATATAAATGTTTCTATAATATTTTGGAGGGTTAAAAATGAACAAAAGTGAACTTGTTTCCGCCATCGCAGCCCAGGCCGGTCTGTCTAAGAAAGACGCAGAGAAAGCAGTCGTTGCTTTTATGGATGAAGTAACTGCCGCCCTGAAAAAAGGCGATAAGGTTCCCCTCGTCGGGTTTGGAACCTTTGAAGTAAAGCAGAGAGCTGAGAGAATCGGCCGTAATCCCCGCACCAAGGAGCAGATCACGATCCCCGCGTCCAAGACCCCGGTATTCAAAGCAGGTAAATCCTTCAAGGATGCCATGTAAGAAATCAGGCGGAAACGGCGGCAGCTGTTTCCGCTTCATTCTATTTGAGGGTATGTAGCATATGCGAATCGACAAGTTTTTGAAAATATCCCGGCTGATCAAGCGTCGGACCGTGGCCAACGAGGCGTGCGACGGCGGCAGGGTTACCGTCAACGGCAAAACCGTCAAGGCTTCCTATGACGTAAAACCGGGAGATGTGATTGAGATCGCCTTCGGCGCCAAAACAGTTCGGGCGCGGGTTGAGCAGCTGGCTGAACACATGCCCAAAGACGGCGCAGCAGGTATGTACACCCTTCTTGAGTAGACGTGAAAGGATTTGAGCCCGGTATCATGGAATTATGGGATCTTTTAGATGAAAGCCGGCGTCCTTTGGGCCGGACGCAGCGCCGTGGGGCGCCAATGCGTCCGGATGAGTACCACGTAGTCGTAGAGATCTGGACCGTAGACGACGGCGGCAGAATTCTTCTCACGCTGCGCGCGCCGGAAAAAGAGGCACATCCCGGTAAATGGGAGAACACGGGCGGTTCCATTCTGGCGGGGGAGACAAGCCGTCAGGGCGCAGTCCGCGAGCTGTTTGAGGAGACGGGTATTTCCGCTGCTGAGGACGAGCTGGACTTTTGGGAAACGGTGCAACGTCCGTCTGTCTTTTTGGATACATACCTGCTCCGACGCAACGTCCCGCTGTCTGATCTTGTTATGCAGGCGGGGGAAACGGTGTCTGCAAAATGGGTAACGCTCCCGCAAATCGATGAACTGATTGTGCGGGGCGAGCTTGCTGAACCAGTCAGAGAGCGTTTTCTATGCCTGCGAAGCCGGCTGGAAGCACAGCTTACTCCTGGAATAAAATAACAGAATGCAGGTATAACGCCTCCTTTTCGTGAATAGTGTATGGTATGACGCGTAAGGAGGTTTATATTATGGCGGAAGAAGTAAAAACGGGCGCCAAATTTCATAACATCATACTTGAGAACCGTGGCAGGCTTAACGTGTCCGGCGTGGAAGACGTAGACAGCTTTGACGAGGGCGCCGTCATTATCTTTACGAACATGGGCGTTCTGACAGTACGCGGAGAAGACCTGCATATCAACAAATTCAGCGTTGAAAGCGGCGAATTGTTTGTAGAGGGCAATATATACGCGCTGACGTACAGCGACGATTCCATGAAAAAAAGCGGTTCGGGCGGATTTTTTTCCAAGATGTTCCGCTGACGGCTGTAACAGTTTCATGGAAGGAGGCTGTATATGGGAATTTCAGTCCCACAACAGCTGTGGACATTCCTGTACTCGATTGCATACGGAGTCGCGCTCGGTGTGTTTTACGATTTGTTCCGCGTCTTGCGCCTGATTTTTATACCATCCTCCGTATCCGCGTTTCTACAGGATATTCTGTTCTGGGTGGTAAGCGGCGTCGTTACGTTCATGTATATGTTCTCGTTTAACGACGGCTCGGTTCGGTTTTATATGCTGTGCGGTGTGTTTTTGGGTTGGATCCTGTACTATTTCACGCTGGGCGGCTGGATTTATGCGTTTTTCAGGAAAGTAATCGGCACGCTCAAGCGTTGGATCTGCCGATTTTTCTGGTATTTGTTCTGGCCGGCCCGCTGGCTTTTGCAGAAAATACGTCCTCTCTGCGTAAAATCACGCGAAAAATCAAATAAATTTTTAAAAAATGCAATTTCCCTCTTCCATTTTCGGAAAAAACATAATAAAATGAATAACGTAAAATATCAGTACGCTAGGATAGACGCACGGAGGCGCAGGAAGTATGAAAAGAAAAAAGCCGAGTATGATTTTTATGCTGACAATACTGCTGGTATGCGTCGCTCTCGTGGCGAGCATCGTATCCGTCCGCATAAATATAGATAAGAAGAACCAGGAAATCAACGAGCTCAACGCCAAAATACAGGAAAAAACGGACTCCAACGCAGCTTTAAAAGACTCTGTTGAAAACAGCGATATCGAAGACCACGCGGCCAAGATCGCACGCGAGCAGCTCAATTACGGCCAGAGCGATGAAAAAGTGTATGTAAATATCACAGGTAAATAATACCTTCATTAAAGGGGATGTCACAACGAATGACGTTTGAGGTTGGAACAATTCTGGAG
>USJY01000093.1 GCA_900555065.1 uncultured Eubacteriales bacterium | reverse complement strand
CCCATCAGCTTCATTTGCGGCGGCGAGCGTATAAAAGGCCTGCCGGCCCGCTTCTCCCCCCGCGTCAAAGAGGAGAGAAAGGGCGACGTGATTGAACGCACATTCACCGGGAAAGACGAGACCGGCCTTGAAATAACGGTGGTGACGACTGAGTACACCGACTTCCCCGTTGCCGAAATCGTCGCATATTTCCGCGGCGGCGCGCAAAACACGCCCGTCCTGCGCGATATTCTCGCCTTCGACGGGAAATTCAGAGGCAGACGGCCCGTCCTGTATCACAACACCGGCGACTACTACAGTTCCAACGGATACGAGACGCGCAGCGAGCTGATGGAACCGAATTTCCAGACGCATATGAATTTCGCGCCGACCGGCGGCAGAGCCTGCGACGAGGCGTTCCCCTACTTTAAGCTGCAATGCGAAGGGTTCGGGCTCAATATCGCAGTCGGCTGGCCGGCGCAGTGGAAGGCGAATTTCCGCTCGATTCAAGGCGGCGTGGCCATGCAGGCGGGCCAGGAAATCACGCATCTGTACATCCGGCCGGGCGAGACCATCCGCACCCCGCGCATAACCATCATGGCGTATGAGGGCGACTATGCGCGCGGAATCAACCTGTGGCGGCGCTGGTATTTCAAGCACATCCTGCCCCGTCCCAACGGCAAACCCATCCCCAAAATCATGCACGCCAGTTACAACGGCGGCGGGCCGGAGTTTACCGAGTCGACCGAGCAGAATCAGCTCGAATACATCCAGAAATACGTCGACTCCGGACTGCCTTACAACTGCTGGTGGATCGACGCGGGCTGGTACGACTGCACGCTGCCCGACGGCACGAAATTCTGGCCGCTGACAGGCAACTGGTATGCGGACAAGAAACGCTATCCGATCGGCCTGCGGCCCATCTCCAACAAGCTGCACCAGCACGGCATGAGCTTCCTGCTCTGGTTTGAGCCGGAACGCGTGCGCCCGGGTACCTGGCTGTATAACGAACATCCGGAATGGATTCTGCGCGCCGAAGAAGAATATGATGACGGCGATTTTGGAACCTCGAAAAACTGCCTTTTGAACCTGGGGGATCCGGACTGTTGTGATTTTATGATCGGATATATCTCCACCCTGCTCCAGCTCAGCGGCGTGGACATCTACCGGCAGGACTTCAATTTCCCGCCCCTGCGCGTGCTGCGCGCGCAGGACGAATTCGACCGTCAGGGCGCGGCGGAAAACCTGTATGTGCAGGGCTACCTCCGCTACTGGGACGGCCTGCTGCAGCACTGCCCCGGCCTGTGGATTGATTCCTGTTCCTCCGGCGGCCGGCGCAACGACCTGGAAACCCTGCGCCGCTCGGTGCCTCTGCATTACACGGACTACGGCTACGGAAACCATCCCGTCAAGCAGGCGTTCCAGATTACCATGCATTCCTGGATGCCGTATTTCCGTTCCTTTGCCGTCAACTGGGACAGTGCGGACGGTACGTACGCCCGGCATCCGGACGATAACGTGCGGCGGCCAGCCGACAACTTTGCGCGCCACAATGCGATCGCAGCATTCTTCGGCCCATCCTTCGGACTGGACGTCACCGACGAGGACCGCGTCATGTACGAGGTATGGAGCCGGGCAGCGGATCTGCTGCTTGAGAGCGATTTCTACGCGCTGACCGAGTATTCCAAAAGTCCGGAGAGCTTCTACTCCATACAGTTCGACTGCCCGGAAAAGGGCAAGGGCTATATCCAGGGCATCCGCAACACCCGCTGCCCGCACGAGACGTTCACTGTATATCCGCATGGCTTTGAAGCGGGCTGCAGCTATGCATTCGAAAATATGGAGACCGGAGAATCCTTCACGAAAACCGGCGAAGAACTGATTGAACAGGGTTTTGCCATGACCATGCCACAGCGCACCGGTTATATCTGGTTCTACGAAAAGATATCGGCGGGCAAAGCACAGGACGGCGCCGGGCCGTTTAGCGGTCCGCGCCCATTTTTATCCGCAAAAGGTTCTGCCCTGGGAAAGGAGTGCGCGCTTTGAAAAAACGCTTGTTTCTGCTCAGCCTGTGCCTTTTGCTGCTGTGCGGCTGCTCGGCGACGGCGGCAACGACGGAGGAAATGGTGGAGCTGGCCAGGGACAAGATCCCCGTTTCCGACGCGGAGAACATCCAAATGCAGGCGGCTGGCAGGATTGACACGGAGAACAACACGCTGCTGATTCTAAGGACGGGAAACGAATGGCAGGCGCACGCCTACTACCCCGTTACCTTTGAGAAAAGAGGCGGGGCATATGTGCTCACACACGTTGCCAAAGCCATGCCGCAAGCCGGGGCCGACGGCTGCTACGGCTGTCTCTGGGGGGACGGGTATGTGCTGCTGACCGACAGCGCGGCCTGCCGGGAAATACGGATTACCTATGAATCGGGAGAGGAGCATACTTTGCGCGTGACTTCCCTGCCCTTTTCCCATTATGACACTAGGGCGTTTACAGACATGGACGGCGACGGACAGGCTGAGACACGGTACGCGTTTCTGGATGCGGACGGACATCAGCTCAACCCATAACGCGGCGACAGGTGAATATGATTTTTATACGGGCAGGGGCCGCGGCGCCCTGCCCGTAATTATTCCATAATAAGCGAATATCCGATTCCATGCGTTTATTTTCCCCGCAAAACGTAACCTTTTATGGTATACTGGCACTAATAGACAGGACTGAGAAGGAGGAGAGGCTGTGACGGAGTTTGAACAGATATACATCCGGCACTATCCGTTTATTTACCGGTTTCTGTACAAGCTCTGCAGCGCGGACGAGGATCTGGCCGCCGAACTTGCACAGGAGACTTTCTATCAGGCCTTCCTCTCTTTTTACAGGTTCCGGGGCGACTGCGATATAAAAACCTGGCTGTGTAAAATAGCAAAAAACTGTTTTTGCCGGGAAATGCGTTTTCGCCGGCGTACCTGCAGCTGCTTTGACGGAGTCCTATACCAGCTTTGCGACGAGTCGATCGGGCCCGAGCTTGTTGCGGAGCACAGAGAGACGTTTGAAACGATATTATCCTGTATCCAGTCCATGAAGAGCAGATACCGGGACATTTTACTGTACAGGCTGTTTTCCGAGCTGCCCTATTCGCAGATCGCGGCGATTATGCACATGGGCGAGGGCGCGGCAAAGGTGCTCTACCACAGAGCGCGCCTGCAGCTCCAAGCCTTAATTTCGGAGGTGTTGTCACAATGAAACTCAGCTGCGGGACAGTCCGCGACCTGCTGCCGGCGTACAGCGACAAAACGGCAAGCCCAACGACCATGCTTCTCGTAAAAGAACATTTGCGCGGCTGTCCGGATTGCCGCAGAGAGCTTGACGCCATACACCGCTCGGCCAACAAACCGGCGAAACAGGAAGCGGCCGCGCACGAACTCAATTATGTGGGGCTGTCCAAAAAACTGCGCAGGCGCAGGATCATTATCTGCGCCGCAATCCTGCTTGCCGCCGTTTGGGCCGTGCTGTTCACAATCGACTATGCGCGGTTCAACCAGGGCGAGCCGCTGAAATTTGCGATCCATTCCCATCAGGACTACGGCGAAGAAGGGACTGTGGACGTGTATTACGGGCTCGGTTACAAAATGACGGATTACAAGCTGACGCGGGGCAGGATTGACCGCGCCTTTGGCACGCTTCTGATGCGGACGGACACGGCCCGCCTTACGGAAGAGGAACTTGTACAGGTGGAAGAGGCCGTCGGCGCATGGGTCCTGGAAAACGGCGCTTATGATTATGACAGGGAAAACCTGTCGTATACGATCATCGGCAACGTTCATACCGGAGCGGTTTTGGGCATTGAACGATATGGAACGGAAAATACAGTTATATATTTAAACGCATGCACGGCAGACCTGGATGAACAGGGCGTCGTTCAAAATACAACGATATCGCTGTACCGCGTAGAAGCCGACATGACGGAAACCCCAATGCAGATCCGCCTAATTGAGCGCTATACAGATTTACTGGAGCCGGTGCCGGACGCAGAGACGAAAGAGGATATCGTCCGGTCCTATCGGAAACAGCTTGCCGGCAAATTCCCCCGGTATATTATCGACTTGTATGAATACCAATATGACAACTTTGACATGTCATGGGACAGGCTCTGGGACCGTCAGATTAAAAAAGCCTGGAAATTCAGGGCCGATTACCTGGCGACGCAGCGGGAGGAGACGCAGCCATGAAACGGAACAAATGCGAACTGATACGCGACCTGATTCCTCTGGTAAAGGATGAAACAGCGTGTGCGGATACCGTGCGGCTCGTCGAGCGCCACCTGGCCGTATGCGAGCAGTGCCGGCACGACTATGAACATTTTTCGCAGGTACTGCCCGCAGCGGAGCATTTATACGACATGGCCGGTTACCGCTTTATCCGCAAACGAATACGCAGGCACAGGATCGCGCTCATATCCATTGTCGCCGTCATCGTGCTCTGGGGCGCGATGTTCACGATAGACTACGTGCGCGCGGTCGCAAACCATCCGCCGCTGTTTGCGCTGCACTCCAAAACGACGGCGCAGTCGGGTCTGAGCTTCAGCACGGACGTAACCGTCTCCAGCCGGGACCAGTGGGACAACCTGTACAGCTACGAACAGGTCGGAGAAACCACGGAATATTACGGTCTCGGCTACAAGATCATTCTGTCCCGCTACGACAACGGGGAAATCTTCTATCAGGTCGGAACCTTTTTCACCCAGCCGCAGCGTGAGTATATTGATCTGAAAACCCAGGAAATGCTCATGGATATTGTAAGCACAAATAAAAATCTGGACGCATTTCTAGCCGAACTGGAACAGAACGAAGGCAGACAGACGCAGTGGACGGATGAAACTTATATCACCGGTATATCGGTACTCGGACACGAGCGGGACAAGGACGGCGCAATCACCGTTTATTATTTTGAAAAGAGCGTAAAAGTGGACGAGGAAAACCCCGTCCTGCTGGACAGAGAATTCTTTGACGAGATCGATTTCACCCTGCAGATAAGCAAACTCGAACTCGACGGCTACGTTTACCGCAACGAAGGCTCGGGTACGACCATTTTTCAGGAGAGCTCGTATATGACCTATGCAGACCGGGTGGCGAAGGAAATTCCAAAGAAATTCCAGAAGCGGGCGCTTTCGTTCGCGGGCAGCGCGGCGGAACGCGAGCTGTCTGTACAGACGATGAAACGGTACAACCAGTACGTTATGATGCTCATGTACGAACAAAACGCCGCGCAGCTTGAAGATTCCTGAGTCACCGCAGGCAAACGACGCCTTTTCTCACTATTCCAACGGAAACGGGGCGCCGGCGTAAAAGACGGCGCTCCCCTTTCCGGCATACGAAAGGAGCTTAGCCCATGCGATACGATTCCCCCGCCGTTTCCATGAATGACGTTTCTAAAGCGGCCGTCCCTGGCGACGCGCCGGCGCGCAATATGGAGTTTTCGGCCCGGCGGCCCAACCGTACGCGCAGGCGTTTGATTGCCGGCGCATTCTGCGTGATCCTGTGCGCCTGGTGCCTGTTTTTCAGCGTGGACTACGCACGCCTGCAGCGCGGCCGCCCACCCCTGTTTTCCCTGTCCACTGCAACGGAGGAGTACGCGTCGCTGCGCATCACTGAACATTACGGGTTATTTTATAAAATTATAGACTACGACTTTGGCGCGGGCAGATCCGTTCTTCGGATCGGCACATACTTCCTGCGTCCGAACGTCCCCATCCTGCCGGAAGAACAGGCATAGCCGCCGGCTGCCTCTGCGTTGGCCCTGTAAGGATCTGTTGCCGACAGGCGGCTCAAGACGTACCGAATTGCTCACATCCCTTGCCGCCTTCCCGCGATTGTCGTTTCACAGAAGTTTTCCGTCGTTTACGCTTCTTGTTCGCGGCTCTATCTGCTCGGCATATTGCGCGAAAACTTTTTTGGCGGGATACCTCCGCCCGGCAGATCCGGTGGTTTTCGCGGCCGAATCATAAGC
>USJY01000092.1 GCA_900555065.1 uncultured Eubacteriales bacterium | reverse complement strand
CAGGTGGTTGAACGGGTGCGCGTACAGGTCGGTCATCGACCCGAGCGCGCCGCCTTTGGGGTCGAACGCGCCGAAGTAGACGTGGCGGATGCGCGCGTTGATCGCCGCGCCCGCGCACATCGGGCAGGGTTCGAGCGTCACGTATAAATCGCAATCGCACAGCCGCCAGCTGCCGACATGCGCGCAGGCTTCGTGGATCGCCTCGATCTCGGCATGGCAGAGCGCGTTTTGCAGCGTCTCTCTCCGGTTGCGGCCCCGGCCTACGATCTGCCCGCCGCACACGACCACCGCACCGACCGGCACCTCCTGCTCGGCCGCGCTCATAAGCGCAAGGCGGATGGCCTCCTCCATAAAATGCTCGGTCATAGGATCCCGAGCGCCGAGATGGCGGCCGCTATCCCAAGGCAGAGCGCAGCCACAATCAGAAACGCGGGGTGCAGTACTGCGGCGCAAAGCGCGCGCCCGAAGGGGAGCGGGTCGCGGGATGTACGGCGGTGCCGGATGGCCATCACCACAAGCGAGATAAAGCCCACGACGAACAGACAGGCGAACAGAATCATAAAATTGCGCTCGGCCAGAAACGCGTCGCCCGTGCGCGCGCTCCAGTACATGGATATATACGAAACGAGGTTGTTGGCGGCGTGTATGATGACGACAGACCAGATGGACTGCGTTTTCAGATAGATATACCCGAGCAGAAGCCCTGCGCAGACGGCAAACGGAATCTGTTCGGCCGTCATGTGAATCAGCCCGAACAGCAGGGCGGAGACGACGACCGCCATGCCCTTGTTATACAGGCCAAGCCTGCCCGCGATGATCCCGCGGAACGCGAACTCCTCCATAAACGCGGGAAAGATGACCAGGGCGAACAGGACGAGCAGGTTGTTGAGCGGATCGTCTGTGATCGCGTATGTGACGGCGGCGGAATCGAGCAGGCCCGCGCGGTGAAACAGCATATCGCCCGCATCGCTCAAAATGCTGGCGACATAGTTGATGGCGATCACGCCGAATACGCCGCCGACCGTGTACCAGAACTTCGGCCGCCCGCATTTGAAATAGCTCCCGGCTGGCTGGCGGTAGGTGATGAGAAAATAAAAACCGATGGGAAGCGCGAACATGAAGAAATAGAGCAGGAGGGACTGGGTCAGCGCCAGCCGGTCGCCGACCGGCGCGGCCGCGGCCGCAGCCGGCGCGCTCAGCGGACCGGAAAATACGGCCAACACGGCGACGCTGAACAGATTCGTCAGAACCTGCAGGCCCATAAAGACCAGCGTCAGGACCGTGACTTCCTTTTTCAGGGAGCGTATCCACGCCTGCTGGGGCGTTATATATGTCATGCCTGCAATCCTCCTTGCCAGAATCGGTTCTATCGCTTTGAAATCCGGAATATAGTCATAAATTATAGCATAGCGCAGGTGGAAAAGCAACGATTTGCCCTGCGGCTTTCAAAATACCGAGCAAAGTTTTCATCCTTGCGGCGGCGCTGGCCGCGGAGTGCGGGCGGACGCGCTTCAGCCAATGCGCTCCTGCCCGCCCATATAGGCGCGCAGCGCCGCGGGAATGGCGATCGAGCCGTCGGCCTGCAGATTGTTTTCCAGAAACGCGATGAGCATACGCGGCGGGGCGACCACCGTATTGTTCAGCGTGTGCGGGAAGTAATTCCCGTTCTCGCCGCGCACGCGGATACCGAGACGCCGGCTCTGCGCGTCGCCAAGGTTAGAGCAGCTGCCCACTTCAAAGTACTTTTTCTGGCGGGGCGACCACGCCTCCACATCCACGCTCTTGACCTTCAGGTCGGCAAGGTCGCCGGAGCAGCATTCCAGCGTGCGGACCGGTATGTCGAGCGTACGGAAGAAATCGACCGTGTTCTGCCACATCTTATCAAACCACGCCATGCTCTCCTCCGGCTCGCAGACGACGACCATCTCCTGTTTCTCAAACTGGTGGATGCGGTACACGCCGCGCTCCTCGATTCCATGCGCGCCCACCTCCTTGCGGAAACACGGGGAATAGCTCGTCAGGGCCTGGGGCAGCTCCTTTTTGTCCAGCATTGTATCTATGAACTTGCCGATCATGGAGTGTTCGCTCGTACCGATCAGGTACAGGTCCTCGCCCTCGATTTTGTACATCATATTCTCCATTTCGGCAAAGCTCATCACGCCGGTGACGACTTCGCTGCGGATCATGAAGGGCGGGATATAGTACGTAAAACCGCGACCGATCATGAAATCGCGGGCATAGGAGAGAATTGCGGAGTGCAGCCTTGCAATGTCGCCTTTCAAATAGTAAAAGCCGTTGCCGCTGGTCTTGCGCGCGCTTTCAAGATCGATCCCGCACAGGCGCTCCATAATGTCCACATGATACGGCACCTCGTAGTCGGGCACGGCAGGTTCGCCGAAGCGCTCCACTTCGACGTTCTCGCTGTCGTCCCGGCCGATGGGCACGGATTCGTCTATGATATTGGGAATGACGAGCATCCGCTCGCGTATCTTCTCCGCAAGCTCCGTCTCAAGCGTCTCGAGCGCGGCGAGCTCCTGCGCGATCGCGCCCACTTCGGCCTTGGCCTGCTCGGCCTCGGCCCGCAGACCCTTCGCCATCAGACCGCCGATGCTCTTGCTGATGGAATTGCGCTGACCGCGCAGCATATCGCCGCGGGCTTTCGCTTCGCGGAACTGCCGGTCAAAGTCCAGCACTTCGTCGACCAGGACGAGCTTTTCGTCCTGAAACTTTTTTCGAATATTCTCCTTTACAAGTTCGGGGTCGGTCCGCAGCAGTTTGATGTCCAGCATAAATCTCTTCCTTTCATAAAAAAAGAATCCTCCTCCCCAAATGGGACGGAAGATTCCGCGTTGCCACCCAAATTACCGGCGGCAATAGGCGCCGGTCGCTCTATGGTACGATACGGGGTACCGGCCCTCCGGCTCATCGCCGGCCACTCGAAAAGCGGAAACAGCCGCGTCCGACGCCGGGGTCGCACCCCTCCCCGGCTCTCTGATGACGGGACTAGACGGCCTTTTCTTTTCTCAGGCGTGGTTAAAAAATATTATAGTACAAGTTTTTCACTTTTGCAAGCGTTTATACGAGAAAATAAGGGACGGCATTGCGCGCCACGGCGCAGCAGCCGAACGGGGCGCGGTCAGGACAGACGGGCATATGCGGCCTTGAGCCGCGCAAGGACGAAGGCGCGGTCTACGCCCGTGGTGAACGCGGCGTTCGGCGCGCCCGGCAGCGCAGACAGACGGCCCTGTCCGTCCACGGCCAGGCGCATGGACTGCGCATGGAACCGTTCCGGGTAGCGGTAGGCCAGCACCGCCGTCGCATCGTGTACGATCGCGCCGCTGTCGCCCTGCCGCAGGCTCATGTCATAATTATAGCGGAGAATGGCCGCGAACTGGCCGCGCGGCGTGTCCGCCGGCGCGGCAGGACCGGAGACGGCGGCGACTTCCTCCATAGAAAGCTGGATCTGGTGCGTCGCGTCGAGCGGGACGAGCTGCGGGACGCGGCCGCTGTCCAGTACGGCGCGCACGGCGACGGGGTCGCACGCGAAGTTGAACTCGGCGCCGCTGTCCATGTTCGACTCATGCAGTCCTCCGCCCATGACCACCACACGTCCGAGCTCGACTTGCGGATAGGCGGCGAGCAGGCGGGCGAGGTTTGTCAACGGACCGAGCGCGATATAGTCGGGGCGGCCCAGCGCCTGTATCTTCCTGTACAGCGCGTCGGTCCCGCCCTGTTCGCAATCAGGCGGCGCAAACGAGCGCAGGCGCACGCCGCCCACCCCGTTCGCACCGTGCACGTATTCCGCGGTGTGCCCGCGCCCCTCGATCGGCCCGTCCGCGCCGTAGAGCACTGGCGTGCCGGGAAAGAGCAGGCCGGCAAGGTCTACGGCGTTTCTCTTTGTATGCGCATGCGGAACGTTGCCGTAGGTGGATACGACAAGGCGTACGTCCAGCCCTTCCGCCGCCGCGACGAGCAGGGCGATGGCGTCGTCGGTGCCGGGATCCGTGTCGATAATCAGGGGACGGCCGGTCCACATAAGCGTTTCCTCCCTATAGTCGGCTTTACGCGCTGAATTCCGTGCGCCGGAGCACGGTCTGTTTCAGTTCGGGCGTAAGGCGGTTGAAATATTCCGAATAGCCGCCGGTGCGTACGATGAGGTTCTCATGCCTTTCGGGGTGCTCCATCGCGTCCAGAATCTCCTCGCGGGACAGGCAGCTGATCTGCACCTGCATGCCGCCCTCCTCAAAAAAGCCGAGCACAAGCGGGCGCAGGGCGGCGCGCAGGAACTGCTTTTGCAGCCTTAAATTGAGCACGGGCGTGCCCAGGGCCGACTGGAGCGGCAGTTTTGCCACGCTGCGCAGCAGGGCTGTGGGCCCAGCCGTATCGCGGCCCTGCACAGCGCCGAGCGAGTCGGCCAGCGGCTCGCCGGCCGCGCGGCCGTCTGGAGTCGCGGGGACGGCCGCGCCCGCGTCCACATAGGTCGTAAACTGAATGGAGGCGGGCAGAAACGCGCCGCCGAGATAGGGCGTGCGCTGATCGAGCGTTGCGAAGGCGCGACGCACAAAATCCGCGGCAAGCGCGTCCGCCGCGTCGTCGTCCACGCCGTATACGGGCATTTCGCGCAGGCGGGCCAGGTAGGCCGGGTCATGCGCGTCCACCGCCGCGATAAACTCCTCCGGGCTGTAGTATTTTTTCGTATACACAAGCTCACGCACTGCGAGCAACGAGTCGATTACGTTCACAAGACCGGCAAAATTGATAATGCTCCAATTATAGCGCGCGCCGCCGGCGTTGAAATCCAGCCCACGGTCGATACAGTCGTCGATCAGCAGCGTGCGCACAGGCTGCGGCCGCACCTCGGCGCGGGTTTTCCGAAAGTCGTTCACCTGGTCCAGCGTCTCTGCGACCACGGCCGCCGTACGCGCCATCAACCCGTTGTAGAACGCGTCGAAATTCGCACTGCCGGCAAGACCTTCGCGCATCCAGTCGGAAAAAACGAGCGCCATATTGATTCCCGCATCCAGCGAACCGACGTTGGACAGCCCGGCGAGCATCGTCTCCGTGCACCCGCCGCCGTTAAAGCGCAGCCGGTCGGCTTCCGGAATCTCCGGGAAGCGGCGGGCGAGCTCCTGCTGATACCGCCGTTCGCAGTAGAGCGCCGGAGAGCCGCAGCTCGACTCCAGCGCGTCGGCCGCCGCCTGCCAGACTTCGTCCGGCGTTTCGGGTGTGACGCGCAGCTCGACGCTCGGACGGCGCAGGCCTTTCACCGCGCGCAGCACCTGCAGCGTGAGCGGGTTGCAGTCCGGTCCCACCGCACTCGACCAGCCGTCGTTGCGGTCCACAATCTCAAAATATTCGCGCAGGATCGGCGTAATGTCTTCGCCCTGGTAGTATTCGATCAGGTCCGCATCGAGCCGGCCCGGATTGTCGCAGCCGTCGATGAAATAGATAAAGTTCCAGCACACGACCGCCTCATACAGACTGCGCGCAGGCTGAAACGGCACGCGGCGAAGCGCTTTTATGAGCTGCGCGTCCGCTCCCTGCGCCTCCAGCAGCGCCAGCGACCGGGCGTGATATGCGCGGATGCCCGCGAGAATCTCTTCCAGCCCGGCGCGGAAATCACCTTCCGGCAGAGCGGCCACCCGCTCGGCATATCGGTCCAGCCCTTCTTTCAGCACACGTCCGTAGTTCGGAATGGAGTGCACGTATCCCGCGCCGCCCACAACGTGCGGGGGCTTTATCATCGGCAGGCGGTCATACTCCGCGCGCATAGCGCGGCAGCAGTCCGCATCCGCCTTCTCAAGTCGGTCCCAGTCCACCGCAACGGAGACGGTATAGGAAAAATCAGGCGCGACAGCAGGCGGATTCGGGTACTTCTTTCCTGCCGGATAGAGTTTTCCGCCCAAATACTCCGGCATTTGCTGACGCTCCCAGAACATGCGCTGTGCGCGGGCATAGCGAAAAAACGGGCTGCGGTCGGGCTGCTCAAACAGACCGCCCGCATACGGCTCCCCTATTTCA
>USJY01000091.1 GCA_900555065.1 uncultured Eubacteriales bacterium | reverse complement strand
CCGGCGGGCGCGCCGTGAGAGAGAGGAGCGTTTCGGCATGAGAAGAAAGAAATCCAGGCGCGGCGCAGCCGCGCTGATCGTAGCGTTGTGCCTTGTCGTCGTAGTCGCCGCGGCTGCGGTGCTGCTTCTGTGGGACGGCGGCCGCCTGCTGGGGCTGAACCGGCCGGGCGGATCAGGCTCTATGGATTCGGAGCAGGCCGCCAGCCGTTCCGCGCTTGAGGCCGAGCGCGACGCGCTCAGGCAGCAGCTGTACGAACCCGTCCTGCAGCCCGACGCGGTCGTGAGCGAGGCCGGGCTTGTAACCCTGGACCCGTCTTATACGACGGGCGCTTCGGATCTGCGGCTGGACACGGACGCGGCACGCGCGTTTATGAGCCTGCTCGACGACGCTGCGAACGAGGGAATCGACGCGCGCATCACCCTGGGCTTTGCGCCGGAACAGGCCGACTGTGCGGAAGACGCCCATGGCGGCTATTCGGCGGATCTGGTGTCCGGCGCAGCGGAGGATGAGGGCGTGCCGTTTGAGCAGACGGTGTGCTTTTTGTTCCTGAAGGATCACGGCGTGCAGTACGGTATCGTATGTGATTACCAGCTGTTTCTCGAGAGCAGCGCTGATCGCAGCCCCAATCATTTCCGCTATGTCGGAGAGGAAGCCGCGGCCTTTATCTATGAGAACAATCTCAGCCTTTCGGAGTACCGCGCGCTGCTCGAGCAGCAGCTTGCGCAGGTCGAGGCGGAGCTCAACGGCACGGGCGCTTCGGCTTCGTAAAAAAAGCTTGATTTTACCGTATTCGTGTGGTATACTGATTACAGTAATGAGGTAAGAGCAGGGAAATCCCTGCTCTTACAGTTTCATTCAACCGAATTTACGGGTAAAAGGGGTGTTCCGGCATGTCTGACAGGATACGGGATCTGGTTTGGTCGCTCGCAGAGGAACCTGCGAAGAACGTGGGCGTTTCCATTTGGGACGTGGAGTTTCAAAAGGAGGGCGGCGAATACTACCTGCGCGTCTATATCGACCGCGTACCGGACGGCGTTACGTCCGACGACTGCGAGAATATGGCAAACCAGCTCAACCCGCTGCTTGACGAGGCCGACCCGATCGACTGCGCCTATATATTCGAGGTCAGCTCGCCCGGCATCGAGCGTAAGCTTCGCCTGCCGGAGCATTACAGGGCCTGTATCGGCGAGACCGTGCGGGTGAAATGTTACCAGGCCGTGGATGGGAAAAAGCAGTTTGTCGGTGTTCTTGAATCATATTGCGACGGGGATATCGTCGTCCGGGACGAGGATGGGGCGCACCGGGTCGAAAAGAAAAACATCGCGCTGTGCCGTATTGAGTTCGATTTTGACAGCTGATCCCGCGCAGGCGTTGATACAGACCGACAGGAGGAAAGAAAATGAATAGCGAGTTCTATGAGGCGTTGACCCTTTTGGAAAAAGAAAAGGACATCAAAAAGGAATATATGCTGGAGAAGATCACGGCAGCCATCATCGCCGCGGTCAAAAAGGAAAAGAATATGGATATGCAGCCGGAGAATATCGCCTCCTTCTTTGACGAGGAAAAGAAGACGGTCCGGTTCTTCGTGCGCAAAGAGGTCGTGGAAAACGTGGAAAACCCGCTGACGGAAATCGACCTCGCCTCTGCAAAAAAAATAAATAAAAAATACGTCGTCGGCGACATTGCCGAAATTGACCTGGACACAAAGAGCTTCGGCAGAATCGCCGCCAAAGTCGGAAAGAACGTCATTGTGCAGGGAATCAACGAGGCGGTCTACGGCTCGCTCGCCCGCGAGTTCACGGATAAGCAGGGCGAAATTGTGACCGGGGTTGTAGAGCGTATCGACCTGAAGAACAAGGCCGCCGTACTTATGATCGGACGTTACGAGATGATGCTGCCCGTGCGCGAAATGATACCGCGCGAGCTGATCGGCGAGGGCGACCGCATCAAGGTCTATGTCGTCGAAGTGCGTAAGAAAGAGCGTGAAAAAGGCCGCTCCTTCAATGAGGTTCTGCTGTCCAGGACCCATCCGGGTCTTGTCCGCCGCCTGTTTGAACTGGAGGTGCCGGAGATCGCCGACGGCACTGTCGAAGTCATGTCGGTCGCCAGAGAGGCGGGCTCCAGAACCAAGATCGCCGTCATGAGCACCGACCCGAGCGTCGATCCGGTCGGCGCGTGTATCGGCCCCAAGCGCAGCCGTATATCCAATGTGATCGACGAGATCAAAGGCGAGAAAATAGATATCATCAAATACAACGCCGACCCCGCTTTGTATGTGACCGCCGCGCTTTCGCCGGCTGTCGTCATCAGTGCGGAAGTGGACGAGAAAAACAAGGTCTGCAGTGTGATCGTCAGCGACGATCAGCTCTCTCTCGCCATTGGCAAAGAGGGCCAGAACGCGCGCCTGGCCGCCAAGCTCACCGGCTATAAGGTGGATATCCGCCCGCTGTCCGGTCTGCAGCGCTGAGGGAGGGGTCCGCATGAAGACACGCAAGATACCCATGCGCATGTGCGCGGGGTGCGGGGAATCGCGGCCCAAGAAGGAACTGATCCGGGTCGTGCGCAGTCCAATAGGCGAAATCAGCCTGGATGCGACAGGCAAGAAGCCCGGCCGCGGCGCGTATATCTGTCCCCGGCCCGAATGCCTGAAAAAGGCGCGCAAAAACAAGCGGATCGACCGTTCTTTCGATACGGCTATCCCGGAAGACGTGTACGCGGCCCTGGAACGGGAGCTGGCAGAATCGCCGCCGCAGACGAGGGGGCAGGATTCACTTTGACAAATCGTTTCTTAACGAATCTGGGCCTGGCGCGGCGGGCCGGCAAGGTCGCGCGCGGGCGGGAAGAGACGCTGGAACAGTTGCGTGCAGGTGCGCTGGCGGGCGTTTTTGTGGCGTCGGACGTCTCCACGCGCAGCAGGCGGGATATCGCCGCGGCGTGCGCGCAAAACGGAAAGGAATATGTCCCGCTGCCATTTACAATGGAGCAGCTTGGCAATGCGCTGGGCGCGCGGCCGACGGCGGTTTTCGGGATTTCGGACAGCGGATTGAACGGGCTTTTGATGTCGGCGGCGCCGACGGCAGAGAAGGAGGCAGGCTATGAGTGCAGTAATGAAATACAAGGTCTATGAATTCGGGAAGGATTTCGGCATGTCCAGCACGCAGGTGATGGACCTGATCGAAAAGTACTTTGAACGCCCGAAAAATCATATGACGGCCCTGACGGACAAAGAGCTGGATATGCTCTTTGAATATATCACGAGAGAACGCGGCCATGAGAATTTTGACAAGTATGTCGAGATTCTCAACACGGAGAAAAAGACGCAGCCCGCGCCGCAGTCCCCCGCGCCTGCGCAGAAAGGGGCGCCGGCCCGTTCCGCCGCGTCCGGCGCGCCGGATACGGATCAGGCGAAGCCGGCGGCCGTCTCCGCGCCGCCCGCGCCCCGCAAGAAGAAATCGGGCCCGCGCCAGATCCGCGGCGAGGTAGAAAAACGCATTGTGGACACAAAGTCGGTTGAGGTCAACCTCTCCAAGTACGACCAGAAACTCGAGGATCTCGCGCCGGAGCGCGCCAAAGACCTCGGCAGGCAGTTCCAGAAGCTCAAGAAACAGCCGAACCGCCGCGGCCCGCGCCGCCGCACGGAGACGGAGGCGGAGAAAATCCGCCGGCTGGAAGCGGAGCGCGCCAGGCGCCCGCAGCTGTCCGTCGTGCTGCCGGATGAAATCGTTGTGTTCGACCTCGCGGCCAAGCTGCACGCGACAAACGCCCAGGTTATTAAAAAGCTCATGTCGCTCGGCATCATGGCCTCCGCCAACCAGACCATCGAATACGACGCAGCGGCCCTGGTCGCAGAGGACTTCGGCGCCAAGGTTACGCGCGAAGTTGTCGTGACCATCGAGGAGAAACTCATCGACGAGAGCGAGGACAACGAGGGCAACCTCGTGCCGCGCAACCCGGTCGTGGTCGTCATGGGCCACGTAGACCACGGCAAAACGTCGCTGCTCGACGCGATACGCGACAGCAACGTCGTATCCGGCGAAGCTGGCGGGATCACCCAGCATATAGGCGCGTATAAGGTCAATATCAAGGGGAAGGACATCACCTTCCTGGATACGCCCGGCCACGAGGCGTTTACAGCCATGCGCGCCCGCGGCGCGCAGGTGACGGACATCGCCATTCTGGTCGTCGCGGCGGACGACGGCGTAATGCCGCAGACAATTGAAGCGATCAACCATGCCAAGGCTGCCGATGTCGGCATCGTTGTGGCAATCAATAAAATGGATAAGCACGGCGCCAACCCCGACCGTGTCAAGCAGGAACTCACCGAGTACGGGATTATCCCGGAAGAATGGGGCGGCGACACCATATGCGTACCCGTGTCCGCTTTGAAAAGAGAGGGTCTGGACGAACTTTTGGAAAACGTCCTGCTCGTGGCCGAAATGCGCGAGCTGAAGGCCAACCCGGACCGCCAGGCGCGCGGCACCGTCATCGAGGCGCGGCTTGACAAGGGCCGCGGCCCGGTCACAACCCTGCTCGTACAGAACGGCACGCTGCACATGGGCGACACCCTGATCGCTGGGAAAACGGTCGGCCGCGTCCGCGGCATGACCGACGACAAGGGCCGGCCCGTGCAGTCGGCGGGGCCGTCCGACCCCGTCGAGATCATCGGCATGTCCGAAGTGCCCGAGGCGGGCGACGTGTTCCACGCCGTGGCGGACGAACGCATGGCCAGGGAACTTGTGGAGCAGCGCAAGTATAAAGAAAAAGAAGAGCAGTTCAAACAGAGCCAGGCCGTATCCCTCGAAGACCTGTTCAGCAGGATCCAGGAGGGCGACGTGAAGGATCTCAACATCATCGTGAAAGCCGACGTACAGGGCAGCGCCGAGGCGGTCAAGGCCTCGCTTGAGAAGCTGTCCAACGACGAGGTGCGCGTCAAGGTCATTCACACCGGCGTGGGCGGCATCAACGAGTCCGACATCATGCTCGCCTCCGCCTCGAACGCGATCGTCGTGGGCTTCAATGTGCGCCCCGACCATTCCGCGGCCGACAGCGCGGCGCGCAACGGGATTGATATCCGCACCTATCGTATCATATATGAGTGCATCGAGGAAATCGAAGCCGCCATGAAGGGTATGCTCGCTCCGAAATACCGTGAGAAAGTTACCGGCCATGCGTCGATCCGGCAGGTGTTCCGCGTTTCGGGCGTGGGTTCCATTGCCGGCTGCTATGTAACGGACGGCTCCATTGTCCGAGGCAGCAATGTGCGGCTGCTGCGCGACAACGTCGTCATATTCGAGGGTAAGCTCGCTTCCCTCAAGCGTTTCAAGGACGACGTGCGCGAGGTGAACGAGGGCTATGAATGCGGCATGAGCATTGAAAAGTTCAACGATATTAAAGAGGGCGATGTAATCGAGGCCTATATCATGGAGGAGCTGCAGCAGTAGGCCTGCGTCCGCGCCGAAAGGAAAGGAACTGGAAAATATGGCTGGACACAGAATAGAACGCATAAATGCCGACGCGCAGCGGGAGCTTGCCGGGATTATCCGCACCCTGAAGGACCCGCGTATTCCCGTCATGACGACGGTGACAGGCGTTCGTGTGACCGAGGACCTGAAGTTCGCAAAGGTGTATATATCCATTCTAGGCGACGAGGCTGTGAAAAAGGAGGCGTTTGCTGCCCTTAAAGCCGCCGCCGGCCATATCCGCGGCGCGCTTGCAAGCCGGCTCGACCTGCGCCTGACGCCGCAGCTTCTGTTTGAGCGCGACGACTCGATGGACCAGGGCGCGCGGATTGACCGGCTCCTGAAGGATATTCATACGGAAGAATAAATACGCAACATAAGCCGAACAGGGAGGTAAAGCAAATGCTGGTATCTGGAAAAACTGTCAAACCCGCGCCGGAAGTCAGGGACGGCGTGGCGTATTCGTTTATGAACTGCGACACGGGCCGCAAGATTTATGTCGATGGGAAGACGGAATTCACTGTCACCGCGCTCGGCGAAGGGCAGTACGCCCTGCGCCTGGG
>USJY01000090.1 GCA_900555065.1 uncultured Eubacteriales bacterium | reverse complement strand
TCGCGGAAAACGCCGGCGCGGGCCGGGGCGTCGCGGGCAGCGTCGCGAATGCGGTGCTGCAGAAAGCGGTTATGCTTGCGGACTGAAAACAAGGAAGCATTGTACGGCAATGCTTCCTGTTTTTTATATCTTTTCAAGTAATAAGGAGGAGCGGGCCTGCGGCCATGCTCCTCCTGCTTTTTTAGCGCTGCAGTTCGTGTATGCAGTTCTTACATACTCGTTTTCCATGGAAGATGACAATATCATCCGCGCGCGCATTGTCGCAGAAAATACAGCCCGACTGGTATTTTTTGAGTATGATACTGTCGTCATCCACATATATTTCCAATGGATCTTTTTGATTGATGCCCATCTTTTTACGGATTTCGATCGGTAGCACAATACGGCCCAATTCATCAACCTGACGGACAATACCTGTAGCCTTCATACCCATAATCCCCTCTTTAAATTTATTGTATACTAATCATAGCATGATTAGAAAAAAATGTCAATACATTATTTGTAAAATTTGTATATATGAGGAGTTTTTTGCGAGATGCTGTCGTATATCGTTGCTTTCTTGATTATTTTGGCGGCCGCGGTCGCCGTTGCGACCGGGAACGGTCTGTCTGTAACGGACGCCGCGCTTTCCGGCGGCGTGCAGGCGGTTGAGCTGTGCCTGAAGATCGGAGGGATCATTGCGATGTGGTCGGGCGTAATGCGCGTTGCGGAAAAGGCGGGGATTATAGATGCGCTGGCAAAGCTGTTTTCACCGATTACGCGCCTGCTGTTCCGTACGAAAGACCATCAGGCCAGAAAACATATCACAACGAATATGGTGGCAAATTTCCTTGGCCTTGGAAACGCCGCGACGCCGTCGGGAATCGAGGCGATGCGGAGGATGAACGCGCTCAACGGCAACCGCGCGGTCGCGACGAAGGACATGGTAATTTTCACAGTGCTGAATACGGCTTCCATCCAGTTTATCCCCACGAATATTGCCGCGTTCCGCGCCGCAGCCGGCGCGGCGCAGCCCATGGATATTCTGCCCTGTATCTGGGTCACGTCGCTGTTCGCCGCCGTTTCAGGGATCTTGATGGCAAACCTGCTGACGAGCGGGAGGTCCTGACATGGGCGTGTTCAACTACACAATTCCCGTCCTGATGGCGGCGGTATTCATCGTGGCCCTTGTCCGGAAAGTCAATATTTTTGAGGAATTCATTGCAGGGGTGGGGGACGGATTTAAGATTGTGTTGAAGATCGCGCCGGTACTCGTAGCGCTGCTGACGGCCATAGCGATGTTCCGCGCCTCGGGCGGGATGGATTTTCTCAATGCGGGCATGCGCCCTGTCGCAAGGCTCCTGTCTATCCCGGAGGAGCTGATGACGCTTGCCGTCATGCGCCCGCTCTCCGGTTCCGGTTCAATGGCGCTACTCAACGACTACCTTGTCCAGTACGGACCGGATTCCGAAATCGGCAGGATGGCGAGCGTGCTGGCCGCCTCCACTGAGACGACGTTTTACACGCTGACCGTATACATGGGCAGCGCGGGCATTAAAAAGACGGGACGGGCGCTGCCCGCCGCCGTCTTTGCCGACCTGTGTGCTATTTTCGGCGCAGTCATCACCGTCCGTCTGTTTTTATAGCTGGTCCTCCGCCAGGGGCAGGGCGAACCAGAACTGGCTGCCCACGCCCACTTGGCTGTCAACTCCGTACCACGCGCCGTGCTGTTCTATGATTTCCTTGACAATGGAAAGGCCGAGCCCCGTCCCGATTTTGGCGCGTTTGTGCGTTTTGTCAAGTTTGTAGTAGCGGTCCCATATCATACCCAGCTTTTCAGGCGGTATGCCCTCGCCGGTGTCGATCACATCGACGCGCACGGCGTTTTTGGCACGCCGGACGCGGATGGTAATTTTTTTGTCCTCGCCCGTATAGGCGATGGCGTTGTTGAGCAGGTTATACAGCACCTGTGTGATTTTGATCTTGTCGGCGTATACATAGTAATCGCCGTCGGCGCGCAGGTCGATGGTGTAGCCGTCCTGCTCGGTAAATTTTTTGTATCGGCCCAGGATTTCCCGCACCGCGTCGGTTAAGTTGAACCTGGACAGGTTCAGCTCCATATTTCCCGCCTGGTAATTTGAAATATCCAGCACATCGTTTACAAGGTCGGTCAGGCGCTTGGATTCGTTGACGATAATTTGAAGGTTTTCCGGCGTGTTCTCAGCCGGGATATCCTGCATGACCTCTGCATAGCCCGCAATGAGAGTGAGGGGCGTGCGCAGGTCGTGCGACACGTTCGCGATCAGATCGCGCCGGTACTCGTCGACCTTGGACAGCTCCTGCGCCGCATAGCGCAGCGTGTCGGACAGCTCGGCGATTTCCCGGTAGCCGCCACCGGTAAAGTCTGCGTTGTAGTTGCCGGTTGCAAGTACCTTTGCGCTGTCATTGAGCTTTACAATAGGCTTAGCAATGACGCGCGAAAGGACGAACGCGAGCACCGCCGCAACAAAGATGAGCACGACAGTGATGATGGATAGCACCGATGTGAGCGTCTGTATGGTCGCGGCCACCGGCGTGACGAAGGCGTTGAGCAGGATGACCATATTGTCGCCCGCCGCATTCTGCGTCACAAGCACGTAAATGAGGCTGTCGTATGTACGGGGGATGTTGACGTAACCCTGCGCACTCAGAAAGTCGTTGAGGTTCAGGGTGACGTAGTAGGAACCGCCGTTTTCCGTTGCGAGCCGGTAAAGGCCTGAAATGTAGCTGAGCGGCAGGTTGTGCAGCAGACAGCCGGGTTCGGTATGGCTGCGCAGTACGGGCGTCGTATACCTGTCGTTATAGATGTCAATGCACATTTCGCCGGCCTGGCCCATATCCAGAACCTGCTGTTCCAGGTCATCGCTGTCTATGTTCTGCGCGATCAGTTTCGCATTCGTCTTAATACTGTGTATTTTTGTCACCCGGTACACATCCTCCAGAAATCCGATCTGGAAGACCCAGAGCAGAACGAGCATGAGCGCGGTGAAACCAGCGAAATAGGCGAATACCTTCCACTTTACGCTGAGCTTGCGTTTACCCTTCAAATCTGTACCCCATTCCTCTGAGCGTCACAATAAATTTACTGTACGGCCCCAGGCTCTTGCGCAGCAGCTTGATGTGCGTGTCAAGGGTCCGGTCGTCGCCGTAGAAGTCGTAGCCCCACACTTCCGTAATCAGTTTTTCGCGCGAGAGCGCGATGTTGCGGTTGCGCACAAGGTAAAAAAGCAGCTCGTACTCCTTGGGAGACAGGGATATGCGCTTGCCGTCTATGTACACGATCCGGCCTGTAAAGTCGATCTTAAGGCCTTCGCGCTCAAAGATTTCCCGGTCCTGTTTGGGTACGGCATGCGTACGGTTGATAACGGCGTTTACGCGCATCATCAACTCGCGCGGCGAAAAGGGCTTGACCACATAGTCGTCCACGCCCAGCTCAAAGCCGTGAATGCGGTCGTATTCCTCGCCCCGGGCCGAGAGCATGATCACCGGCGTATCGCAGGTTTTTCGTATCTCCCGGCAAGCGGAAAATCCGTCCAGCTCCGGCATCATAATATCCAGAATAATAATATCGTACGTGTTTTCACGGCACAGGCGCACTGCTTCCATACCGTCGGCCGCTTCGGTCACGCGGTGCCCTTCAAACTCGGCATATTTGCGGATAAGCCCTCGGATTTTTTCTTCATCATCCACTACCAGCAGATGATACATGGCGCATCCACCTTTCCAAATAATATTATATACAGTATATTCGATCTTCCGTTGAAAAGCAAGGGATACGCGATATGCCTGCCAGGGAAAGCGCGGCAGGCATATCGCTGTTGAAAAGGGAAAGACCGTGAGATCCAGTATAAGGTCAGCCGGCGAGCAGTATATCGGTCGTAATCTCGGTGCCGCCGCGGCTGATGGTTATGCGCATCGTGTCGCCGACCGAGAGTTCCTGCAGCACGTCGGACACGTCGTCTGCGTGATCTATGGTTTCGCCGTTCACGCTGACGATCCGGTCGCCCGCCTGAATGCCGGCGTTGGATGCGTTGGAACCGCTCTGCACCTGAATGACGTAAACGCCGTATTCCGAGACGCGATACATGGCGGCAGTCTGCTCGTCGTCGATATCAATCAGGGTTACGCCCAGTCGTACTCCGCCCTGGGACTGCTGGCCGTCGGATTGAGAACCTCCGCCGGAAATGATTTCGTCAGTGACGGTTTTGACCTCGTTTGAGGGGATGGCGAAGCCCAGTCCCTCGATTTCGGAACCGGCGGATTTCGCGTTGACAATACCGATAAGGTAGCCGTTCTCATCGAACAGGCCGCCGCCGGAATTACCCGGATTGACCGCCGCGCTGGTCTGAAGCAGCATGTTGATGGGTGTTCCATCAGCGTCGATTTCGCGGTCAAGCGCGCTGATAATGCCTTCGGTGACCGTGCCGCCGAGCTTGCCGAGCGGGTTGCCGATCGCGACTGCGACCTGCCCGACCTGCAGTTCGTCAGAGTCGGCAAAGGTGGCGGGCTTGAGGCCGGTCGCTTCAATCTTGATTACGGCAAGGTCGTTTTCAGAATCGGTACCGACAAGGCGGGCGGAGTATTCTTCACCGTTTTTGAGGGTGACGGCAATCTTGCTCGCGCCGCTGATAACATGGTTGTTGGTGACGATATATCCGTCCTCTGTCAGTATAACGCCGCTGCCCGCGCCGGTGGAGATCAACTGCTGAAAGTAGTAGGACATGGAAATCGCTTCCGTTGTGATCTCAACGACAGAGTCCGCGGCGAAATCCACGACGCTGGTCAGCGTTTTCGTCTTGCTGGAGAGGTCTGCGCTGTCCGAGGTGTGGAGCATGCCGCTGTCGCTCTGGCTTGCGGACTGCGACTGCTGCGTTGACTCCTGCGGGTTTGCCTGCGCGTAAATGTAGTTGCCGAGCACGCCGCCGCCGATGCCGAACACAGCGGAAAAGAGCACGCACAGGGCGACGATTACGGCCGCGCCGCCTTTAGTGAGCCTGGATTTCGGCTTCTCCTGCTTTGCGGACTGCTTCGCGCCGCCCTGCTCCCAGAAGGGCGTGCCGCTTGCTGCGGGCTGTTTTGTGTAGACAGGCGGCGCGTAATGCGGCTGTCCATCGGACTGGGCCGCGTCGTCCATGGCGCGGTTTGCATAGGAATAGGGACCGTCCGTCGTCGCGCCGTACTGGTAATCGTCGATTACGGGGATGCCGTCGGCTTCGTCCGCGCCCGGCGCCGTCGCATTTTCCGCCTGCGCCTGTTGCGCGTCCGTGTTTTCCGCGGCCGCCGCGTATTCAGGGTGGAAACTCTCCTCTATTTTCCGCCCGATATCGTGGTTCTGGTCTTCATTGTGCATTGTGTTTTTATTGTTGTCTTCCTGCATCTGGTTTGCCTCCTTTGCGCGGGAAATGGTCCGCTGTGGTTATAGTATCGCCAATTCATGTGACGATATCATGAACACAGCTTGAAAATAAGCTGATAAGGGTGAAAAAAACCTGAAAAATGCAGAGCTTTCACAAAAACCTTTGATTTTTTGACAGGCGCGGTATATAATGCTTGTAGATTTTGAAGGGGAAGGTATGTGCAGCAATGGAGTGGAAGACTCTTACAAGCCCCGCAAATCCGCTCGTAAAGCGGTACGCAGCCCTGCAGCGCACACAGCAGCGGGCTGCGACCGGCCTGTTTTTGGCGGAAGGCGCGTCGCTTGTGCGGGAGTGCGTAAACGAACGGATCGCTTTGGAAGCGCTGTTTGTGCGCACAGGTGCGCAGGAGCGGCACGCGGCCCTGCTTGAAAGCGTGCGCTGCGAAATAGTGCTCGCGTCGGACGCAGTGCTTGCAAAGCTCAGTTCGCTCAAGAGCGCGCCGGACGTCGTCGCCGTCTGCCGCGTGCCGGCATATTGCGAATCGCTGCGCGCCGAAGGACGATATATTGTATGTGAGCAGGTGCAGGACCCGGTCAATATCGGCGCTGTCATCCGTTCGGCGGCCGCTTTTCGGATAGACGGCGTGGTTCTGTGCGGCGGCTGCGA
>USJY01000089.1 GCA_900555065.1 uncultured Eubacteriales bacterium | reverse complement strand
CGCCTGCGCCCCCGCGTCCGCGTCCGCACCCCGCGCCCGTGCCTGCGCCTATGCCCCGCGCCCTGCGCCCGTGCCCGTGCCCACGCCTGTGCTCGCGCCCGCGCTTAACGTTTCTGAAAAGAATTTTATACGTATAGGATAAAATTTATAATTGTCAATGAAATTGTAAATTTGAGGGAATAGGCTGTTTTATTGCCAGGGTTCATGGTATAATTCATTCATCAAGAAATACACGTCTGTTTCAAGCCGGCCACAGCCTCGGTGGCCGGCTGATTCATTGCGGACGCTGTCCACGGGCAGAGAAAGGAAGTGAGTCGGCGGGAAAGCCGGAATTACAATGGATTTAAAGCAGGAAAAAGCGGAGCGGAAATCCGTTCAGCTGGCGCTCGACGCGGTGGAGATGGGCCAGGATCCGTTGGAGGAGGGCCAAGAAGAAGAGAATCGCGTAAAGAAGCGGGGGCGGCAAAAGCTTACCCTGCCATCGGGAATTACACATAGAATGCTGTTTGGCGACGTGGTACGCATCGCGCTGCCGGCCTTTGTGGAAATGGTGCTGGCGCAGCTCGTCTCCATGGCGGATATGATGATGGTCGGGCAGATCAGCCCTCAGGCCATCTCGGCGGTGGGAATCTGCACGCAGCCGATTATGCTGTTGCAAATGGTGTTCATAGCGCTCAATGTCGGTACGACGGCCCTCGTTTCCCGCTATAAGGGGGAGGGCGATATGCACCGCGCCAATTCCGTCATGCGGCACGCGCTGCTGATCACAGCGGCGCTTTCGGTACTATTTTCCGTTGTCGGCTACATATTTGCCGGACAAATGATTGCGTTTATGGGCGCGACGGATACGGAAACTTTCGTGGCCGGCACCCAGTATATGCAGATCCGCATGATCGGGTTTCTGCCCATGACCCTGACCACGGTGGTCACCGCGTCGCTGCGCGGTGTGGGCGATTCCCGAACCGCCATGATTTACAATCTCACAGCCAACGTTGTCAACGTTATTTTCAATTACTTACTGATCTACGGGAATTTCGGTTTCCCGCGCCTGGAGGTCGCGGGCGCCGCGATCGCAACCGTGATCGGGATTGTGGTCGCCTTTATCATGGCCTTTGTCGTGCTGCTGCGCGGCAAGCGGTACCTGTGGCTCAACTTAAAAGAGAAATTTACCTTTGACAGAGTGATTCTGAGCAATATATTCCTAATCGGCATTCCGTCCATGTTTGAACAGCTTGTGCTGCGCATCGGACTGATCTCCTATACGCGCATCGCCGTATCGCTTGGCACCATCGCATACGCCACCCACCAGGTCTGCCTGAACATCGCGGGTCTGAGCTTTATGCCCGGCCAGGCCATCACGGCCGCGACGACGACGCTGACCGGCCAGTGCCTTGGCAAAAAGCGAACCGATATGGCGCTGGGATATAACCGCTGCGCCCAGGCCTCCGCCGTCATCATCGGTTTTATCTGCTGCGCGGTGTTTTTCTTCCTGGGCGAGCAGATTACGCGCCTGTATTCAAACGACGCGCAGGTCGTTGTTCTCGGCGGGCAGGTCATGCGCCTGATCGCATTGTACCAGCCCCTGCAGGCGCTGCAGTTCGCCATGTCCGGCGCGCTGCAGGGGGCGGGCGACACCAAGGCCACCGCGGCCATCATGTGCCTTACGGTCATGATTATCCGGCCGGTCTTCGCCCATGTCGCCATCAACACGTTTAACCTCGGCCTCATGGGCGCGTGGTACGCCATGGCCGCCGACTGGGTGGTCCGTTCCATGCTGATCCTGCTGCGCTACCTCTCCGGAAAATGGAAGCGCATAAAACTGAAATCATAATGAAAAGGGCGGCGCAGCGACTTGCGCCGCCCTCTTTTCATCTATAGGAGCGAAGTTACGCAAAAAATTTTGAGCAGGCTGTAGTAATGGACTTAAAAATCGTAATATATGTTTGAGGCGGGAAAGGAGGCGGCGCGTATTGAGGATAAAAAGATCGTAGCGCTGTTTTTTCAGCGTTCAGAACATGCGATTTCAGAGCTGGACAAAAAATACGGCGCGCTGTGCCGGCGCCTTGCATTTCAAATCACAGGCAGTCGGCAGGATGCGGAAGAATGCGTGAACGACGCCTACCTTGGCGCGTGGCGCGCCATTCCGCCCGTAGAGCCCGATCCCCTGCCCGCGTTTGTCTGCAAAATTGTTCGCAACCTGTCTGTGAAACGCTATCAAAGCAACCAGGCGGCCAAGCGAAAAAGCGCCTATACCGTCTCCCTGCAGGAACTGGAATCCTGCCTGCCCGCGCCCTGTACAGTGGAAGCGGAACTTGCCGCAAAAGACGTCGCGCATATGCTCGACGCATTTTTATCCGGGCTGAGCGAGGAAAACCGCGTTATTTTTTTGCTGCGCTACTGGTTTTCTTTCTCGTATAAGGATATTTCCCGACGCGTCGGGCTAACGGAAAAGAATGTTTCCGTACGTCTGACCCGCCTGCGCAGGGCGCTTCGGTCATATTTGCGCGAAAGAGAGGTATTTTCATGAACGCAGAAAAATTATCCTGCGCCATGCTGGAAATCAGCGACCGTTTTATTTGGGAAGCAGCCGAATACCGTGCGAAAAGCAGGCGGCCGGCCTGGGTCAAATGGAGCGTCGCCGCGGCATGCGCTGTTTTTGTCTGCGTCGCCGCGTTTATCGCCTTACCGGGCCTGTTAAACGGGGACGTCCGGCGCGGCGCGGACAGCGCCGGCCCTTCCGCCATTGGAATAACGCGCGCGCCCGCCGCGCCGGATCATAAACGCGCGTTTCAGATCCAGCTGCAGGCCGTCTCGTTTAATGAAATATCCGGATTCTCCGACGCTGCGCGCAGGTATTACGACCCCGCGCTGTATGATACGGCGGTCTGGGACGCCGCGCGCGTGGCGGACTACTTTGGCAGGGACCTTACGCCCCCCTATATCCCGAACGGCCTGTCCGCCGCCGCAGGCAACGGCAGCGCGGCAGTTGTGGTCGGAAAGGACGGCGCAGTGGTGGAGGATACCGTACAGCTTTCCTTTTATCATGCGTATTACGGAGACGGAAGTCCCAGACTGACCGACGCAGTCGCCGCCTGCAAAGGTTTTTCGCTCACCGCGTCCAAAATCGGGCTTGTGAAAGACTGCTGTTATCTGTTGCCGGAAAATGAGCTTAAAGTCTCATATATAGCGGAAACGCCGGTGACGTTCGGGTATCGGTCCATGCCGTACGGCCCGTATGACCCGCTGACGCACGCGCCGGCCGGCCATTATGATATGTATGTCGCGGAATTTTCTCTGGATGGGATACAATATCAAATCGTCGCGGAGCAGCTTGCGTTTGAAGAGCTGGTCAAGGTAGTCTCGTCCGTCGTCAGCGGCTGCGCCGAAGTGGAGGTGCTCGGATGACCGCACAATGCGTCGCGCCGCGTCGGTTTTTTAACGCGCCGTGTTCCGGCGCCGGAAATTGAAAAGAGGCATGGCCCTGGGCCATGCCTCTTTATTTTGTTTCACCAGGCCGTGTCGCGGCGCCGGGGTCCGTCCGCTATTCGTGCAGCAGCGTTTTCATCTTGTTGATATAATGCGCGAACACAATGCCCGCGTCCTCCAGGTCGGGATTCCAGCGCTTGACCCATTCGAGGGACAGGTAACCGGCATAGCCCGCGTTTTTGAGCAGGCCGATCATTTCGCGCACGGGCAGATCGCCCTTTGTCAGCATCCTGTATTGAACAGATCCGTCGGGCAGGGCCACGGAGTCTTTCAGGTGCACATATTTCAGGTACGGGCCGATATTCTCATACGTCTGCTCCACCGTCTCTCCGAAAAAGCGCACAGGGTGGTTGATGTCCCACAGCGCGCCGATATAGGCGCTGTCGACCTGATCGAGCAGGGCGCGCAGTTTTTTCGTATCGGCATAGACGCCGTTCGTCTCCACGAGCAGCGTCACGCCATGGGCGGCCGCCATGGGCGCGAGCCGCTGCATCCGGTCGAGCACAAGGCTTTCGTTTATGGGCGCGCCGGGTCCGGGCGCGCCGTCGGCGAGCAGGCGCAGGTATTTGCAGCCGAGGTAGCTCGCCAGGTTCAGGTAATGCGAGACGTTGGCGACAACGTCCTCTTTGATATCGAACAGGCGGCACTCCGTCGCAAAACAGGAGATGTACACGCCGTACTCTTTCAGCTGCGCCTTGGTCGTATCAATGCGCGCAGGGGAAAACACGGGAATGCTGGGCGCGTACAAATCGTCGCCCAGGCCGCGGATCTCAATGCCGTCATAACCCATGTCCGCGGCGCTGGAAAGGACTTCGCGCCAGCTCCAGTTGGGGCAGCCGAGTGTTGAAAAGGAAAGTTTCATAGCCAGACTCCGTCCTCTGCGCGGTAATTTACAGCCGGGATACCAACCCCGCGCAGCGGGAAGGCTCCCATGGAATATATGCGGGTCGCGCGCCCGTTCAGACTCTATTGTGAACATTAGAGATTCGTCGTGTAGTTGGGCGCCTCTTTTGTAATGTAGATGTCGTGCGCATGGCTCTCCTTGAGCCCCGCGCCGGTTATTTTGATAAACCGCCCGTTTTTCTGCAGCTGCTCAATGGTGCGGCAGCCGCAGTAGCCCATGCCGGAGCGCAGGCCGCCGATGAGCTGGTAAACGGAATCGGAAAGCAGCCCTTTGTAAGGGACGCGTCCCTCCACCCCTTCGGGCACAAGCTTTTTGCTGTCCTGCTGGAAATAGCGGTCCTTGGAGCCTTTGGCCATGGCGGCGAGCGAACCCATGCCGCGGTAAGTTTTGAAGCTGCGGCCCTGGTATATCTCGGTTTCGCCCGGACTCTCTTCGCAGCCGGCGAACAGCGAGCCGATCATGATCACATCCGCGCCGGCGGCAATCGCCTTGACAATGTCTCCCGAAAACTTGATTCCGCCGTCCGCAATCACCGGGACGCCGGCTTTTGCCGCAACGCAGGCCGCGTCGTAAATGGCGGTTATCTGCGGCACGCCGATGCCGGAAACAATGCGCGTGGTGCAGATCGAGCCCGGGCCGATGCCGACCTTAATCGCGTCCGCGCCCGCGTCGATGAGCGCCTGCGCGGCCTCCGCCGTCGCAATATTGCCCGCAATCACCTGCGCGTCCGGGAAAGCGGACTTGACTTCGCGCAGGGTGCGCATAATGTTTTCAGAATGTCCGTGCGCACTGTCGAGCACAAGCGCGTCCGCGCCCGCGGCAAGCAGCGCCTGGGCGCGTTCCAGCACATCGGCCGTCACGCCGATAGCGCCCGCGCACAGCAGCCGGTCGCTCTCGTCGCGCGCGCTGTTGGGGTACTGGACGGCTTTTTCAATGTCCTTTATGGTGATAAGCCCCTTAAGGTAACCGTGCTCGTCCACAATGGGCAGTTTTTCCACCTTGTGTTTGGCGAGAATCGCCTTCGCGTCGCGCACGGTGGTGCCGACGGGCGCGGTAACAAGGTTCTCCTTTGTCATGACGTTGGCGATCAGTTCGTTTTCGTCGTCAAGAAACTTGAGGTCGCGGTTGGTGAGGATCCCGACGAGCTTACCGTCGCGGCAAATGGGCACGCCGGAGATTTTATACTTGGCCATCAGCTCCAGCGCGTCGTAGACGTGGTGATGCTCGGACAGGAAGAAGGGATTGGAGATAACGCCGTTCTCGCTGCGTTTAACGCGGTCGATTTGATCGGCCTGTTCTTCAATCGTCATATTTTTATGGATGACGCCGATCCCGCCTTCTCTGGCGATCGCGATCGCCATGCGGCTCTCGGTCACGGTGTCCATGGCGGCGGTCATAAGCGGCACGTTGAGGCGTATTTTATTTGTGAGCATGGTCGAGGTGTCGACCATGTTCGGCGTGCAGTCCGACTTGGCTGGCACCAGCAGTACGTCGTCAAACGTCAGGCCCTCTTTGGTAAATTTCTCGGCATGGTTTGCATTGACCACGGTTTCACCACATCCTTTATATTTATATTTTAATTATTATATAGCAACCCCATTTATTTTTCAAGCCAAATTCTTGAAAGTACGGAAAAAATAGAGTATAATAAATACAATCAAAAATCGCCGTGTAAGCGGCGCGGGGAGGGACGGCG
>USJY01000088.1 GCA_900555065.1 uncultured Eubacteriales bacterium | reverse complement strand
CGCATCCTTGAACAGCCGTTCGGGCCGATACGCCTCGGTCTCGTTAATCTGGCCCGCGAAGGCGATGGCCTTTTTGGTGCGGATCATCATATAGTCGTCGGTCCCGTCGTTGTACAGGTTGGTGGAAATTTTCACCATGGCCGCGTTGTACATGCCGACGACCCCTTTGCGGATCAGCTCCACATTGTCGGTGTAGAGCGCGGTCAGGCTGTCCTTGAACAGGTTATAGTACCAGGGCGTAAGCGTGATGACGACCTCGTCGTTGATTTTCACATCGTTGTTCCAAAGCCAGACGAAGGCGTCGTCGAGCGCTTCTTTCGCCGCGGCGGCCGTCCCGATCTGCAAAGACTGCGAGAACCCGCCCGCGTCTTTGGCCAGCGACGCGATATACCGGTCGCGCTCCTGTGCGAGCCCGGCGGCGCTCTCGGCCATCAGCGCCTGCATCAGCCCTTCGACGCTTTGCGCCTTGTCCACGTCGTCCACGCCGAAGTTGAAGAACTTGGCGCGGTCGATGTCAAGATATACCGCCGTGTCGGGCACGTCTTCCGGCGCGCCGATGTTCTGGCCGGTGTAGTCGCCGATGGTGGGACGGGCCACGCCCAGAATCTTGACGCGGCTGCCCTGCCTGGCCTCGCCCTCAAACTCGGTGTTGCAGTCCTCCTGCAGTACGGTGGCCTTTTCCAGCTCGCGCTGGATATGCTTGCTCCAAACAAGCGGCTTGAAATTGCTGTAAGCCATGTTTTCTTACCTCCATTTTGTCATGGACCGCTGAACGATGTCCAGCAGCCGGGGATTGCTTTGAAAATCGCGGTCCGTAAGCCTGTCCACCTCTTCGGGCGTATAGTAGTCCTTCTCGCGCGCCGAAGCGTTTTCAATCGCGCCGGGGTCGGGCGGCGGATCCTTCCGCACCCGGTTTTTCTGCATGGTGCAGATGTCGTATGCGGTCAGCGGGTCGACATGTCCCGTCGCCATAATACGCAGGAACTGTTCAGGCAGGTCCGCTGCGCTTTTGGCCTGGAAATCGGGATATGCCTCCCGGATCATCGCAATGTCCTCTTCAATGATTTTCTCGTCCCGCCACCGGCGCAGGCTGTCGAGCTCCCGAAGCGCCGCGGTTTCCCGCATACGCCGCGCTTCGTCCGGCGCGGCGTGTTTTTGCAGCAGCGCGTCGTTTTCGCTCTTGAGCCGCTGCGCCTCTTTTTCCGCAGCCTCGCTGCGGCGGCGCAGCGCCGCAAAGGCCGCGTTTTCCTCCGGCGTCTGCCGCGCGGGCGCGCCTGCGCCCTGCGCGCTGGACGGCGCGTCGGTTTCTACCGGCACGGCCGCTGTAGCCCGGGCCTCAACGTTCGGCCCCTGTGTGTCGTTTACCACATTTGCATTTTCCATTTTTTCATCTCCATTTTTACGCGTTGGCTGCGAAATTCGCCGAAACCGGCGCAGCTTCCGCCGGCGCAGGTACGGGCGCGGCTGCGGACAGACCCGGCGCGGCCGTTGCTGTGGTCGCGGCGGTTCCCGCAGGGCCGGGCGCCGCCGGCATACCCGCCGTCGCCGCGGCGGCGCGGGCGCGCAGGATATCCAGCAGTTTACCCTTTGGCAGGCCGCTGTCGTCCTCCATTGCGCCGACGTATTCCTCAAAGGTGATCGCGCCGCGGTCGAACAGTCCGTCGAGCGCCTGTTGCTGCGCATACTTGCTGAACGGGGTCGCGCTCGATATGTCGATACGGATGCCCACCCGAATGGCGGACAGCACGGAAGCCGGAATGGTAAGGCTGGTCAGGCCGCCGGCGGCGGGAATGGAAATTTCCAGCCCCTGCGGATGGTAGGCGGTCCAGATTTCATACCACACGGACGCGATATCCTCTACAAACTGGCGAAAGGCCGCGAGCTGTTCGTTGAGGGGCAGCTGCGCCTGGTCGCGCACGGCGATGATTGCGACGCCGCTCGCGTTTTCAGGATTGATCGCGCCGGTCGCCGCGTCGCCTGCGCCCGCCAGGTCGCGCGTCATGCTGATCAGCTCCGCCGTCAGGTTCTCCGCGGCGGCGGAGATAGGCGCGGGATTGAGGTAGCTGACCAGTCCTTCCACGCCGTTTGCGGAGAGGTTGTCCACCGCAATGGACGCGCCCACCTCGGCCAGCGCTTCGGGGTTCTCGACGCGGCCTCTGTCGTAGACGAGCTTGGGAAAGGCAAAGCTCTTTACAGACAGGGCGCGGCGCGCCACGGTCTTATTGATCTCGATCTGGTTCGCAACCAGCTGTTCCACTTCGCCCGCGCCCCGGGCCGAGCCCTTTTTGCGCATCCATAAGTAGTTCACAATGGGATACTTCTTCAGCCCGCCGACAGGGTTTCCCTCCGCGTCATAGGCGCGCAGGGCCGTGTCCGGCTGGTACACGACGTGTTTTGTCGCGCGCGTAATGTGCACATACCCCTGCTCGTCCTTTTCCATCATCAAAAGGCAGGTGCATTTGCCCGTGCCGCCCACCTCTTTTTTGCCGTCGTCGCCCAGCACGTGCTCCGTATCCTCATCCGGAAGGATTTCGGCCACCTTATTTTCCGGCACGCCGTTTTCCCGCGCCAGAGCGCGCACCCTGTCCACGCCGCAGCGCTCGAACAGGATAATATACGGCTGTTTCTGCAGGTCGGGCTGCTGTTCGTCGCCGAGGTATACGCTGGTGTTGTCCACCACCTGCGCCTCGGCGTCGCCGTTGTAAAAATATATGTACCCTTCGCCCGCGATACAGCTGTCCTTGACGACGCGCCAGCATAGATCGTCCATCTTGAGCTGTTCCCAGCGCTGCGCCGCGTAGCGGTTAAGCGTCTGGCAGACGCGCTGATAAAACGGCCTGTTCTCGTCGGTGTTCAGGGGCGAAAAATGGATAGACACGTTGTTTTGCGAAACAGTCGCCACTTTGTACTCGACTGTCGGCTGAATTATATTCAGCACAGGCAGGCTCTGCGCGTCCCCGTCCAGACCGTACCACTGTTCGCCCAGGAAAAACCGGTGCGCCTGTTCGGTCCGGCTGTACAGGTTGATCCGGTTGTGGTGGTCCACGCCCTTTTCATACAGGCTCCATACCCGCGTCACATCGGGCGTTTTGTATTTTTTCATCGTCTCACCCCGCCGTCATATTCGTCAATTTTTTTCAGCAGCGCCTGCTGCTCCCGCAAAAGCCTGCGGCGTTCCCCATCCGGCGACGCCGGCAGGCTCCGCCAGTCCCGCGCAGGCTTTTTCGCGGCGCGAAGTCCGCGCCGGTAGGCCCATATCGCCGCAATGGGCAGAGCGAGCGCCAAAGCGCACAGCAGAATTTCGCTCATATGATCTTCGTCCTTTCTCCCCGTCCCAGGGGGTCGGTTTTCGGCCGTTCGCAGCGGAACTGGAACGGCCTCTGCGCGGCCGGACGGCGGCCGGGTGCGGGCCGGCCCGCCGCAAAATACCGGAGCGCGTCGGGCGCGTGCGTCAGCTCATGGGGGTGGATGGCCGTGTCGTTGGGGTTCTGGCCGTCCACCTGCAGGGCGGGCAGGGTGCGGATGAGATTGGCGCAGTTTTTAAAAATGCGCAGCCCGGCCGTTTTTCGTCCCTGTTCGTCCAGCTGCGGCCGCAGCCATTCCTTTAAATCGTACCAGCCCTGCACGCGGTCGTTGTCCGCACGGGTCAGCGGCAAGCCGCATTTATGGAATATTTCAGCCGTGCTGCGGCCGGTATCCTTGTGGCGGTTCCACAGGTCGGGCGGCGCGAAGGTTGCGTGGACCGCCTCGCCGCTTTGCGCCAGAATCTCCTCCGCCGCCGCCGAGACGATCAGCCCGCTCCGATACAGTTCTCTGTACACGTACGCATAGCCGTTGGCGTCCACTGCAATCCAATAGCAGGCCAGCATGTCCAGCCCGTAATCGATCGTCCTGTACCGCCGCCAGTAACCGGGGATGGGAAAGGGATCGACCACGTGTATGTCGCGGCAAAACTCGCTGAAGTACTGCCCCTCGAAGATGTCCCAGTCGCCGTCCAGCAGCGCGCGCCGGTCCCGCTCGCTCAGGTTCTTCAGCCGCGTCACATATTCCGGGTCGGCGCGCATGAGAAAGCCGTTGTCCTGTACCTTTGACGGAAGATAAATCCGGCTGCCGCCCTGCGTCTGATAGACCGTGTCCGGCGGGCCCAGGTCGATAAACCGGTCTTTGACCCATGCGTGTCCGAGCCCGCCGGGATTGGTCGTGCTTTTGACCTGTTTGGGATAACCGCGCGTACCGCGCAGTCGGGAGAGCAGGTAGCGGTACATGTCAAACGTGAAGTGCGTCAGCTCGTCGAAGCGGATCACGTCGTATTCGGCCGACTGGTAGCGGTATACGTCGTGCTCGCTGTCGCAATAGCCGAAGTCAAGGGTGCTGCCGTTGACAAAGCTGCCCAGCCGGCGCGAGGCGGCATAGCTGTACAGGTCTGCGGGATAGAGCGCCAGCGCCGTACGGACCAGGGACTTTTCCAGTTCCGGATAGGTGCGGCGCAGCAGCAGCTGGCGGCTGTGCGGATAGCGCAGCGCGTAGATGAACGCGTCCACGATCTGCCCGTGCGATTTTCCGCCGCCCGCCGCGCCGCCGAACAAAACCTCGAACGCGCCGGCCTCGATGAAAGCCCTCTGCCGTTTTGTGATCTGGATCTCCATACCGACCTCCCCATATGCACGCTGGTCCACGGCTGCTCTTGCGCCAACGGCGCGGCATTATCCGGATCGGCCCTCTTCCGTACGCACGCTAGTCTACGACGCGTATATCCACCTGCAGCGGCCCGACCCCGGATGCGTCCTCTTCTGCACGCGCCTGTTCGCAGATATCTTTGATCAGCGCAAACGCCTTGGTGTCGCCCCGGATGGCCTTGACAACCTGCGCCATGGCCATAGCCTGCGCCGCCGTCAGGCTGCCGGCACGCTGTTTAAAATCGAGTCCGACTTCCTCGCCGAGCTCATCGGAGATTTCCAGTGGCAGAATCGCCGCAAACACGTCCCGAAACTCCTTTTTCCTGCGCCGGGCCTGCCCGGACCGCTGTCCGCCGCGGCGGCCGAGCTCTTCCGCGCGCGTATGGTCCCGTATGGGCTTAAGATTTTTTTCGTTGGCCATAATATCGTTTCTACCTGCCTTTCCAAATACGCCGCCGGCGTCTTCCGGTACGAATGCGCGGACATGCGGCCGCTTTTGCGCCGTCTTCTTGCGGATATAGGATACCAAAAACGCACTGTCCGTTATCACCAAATTTGCAGGATTTTTTGCTGCATAGCTAAAAACAAAAAATATTTATTGTTTTTCAGTAAATATTTATTGACATTTAGGAAAACATATCTTATAATGCAATCGAAGAGGTGATTGAAATGAAGCAAAAAGAACTGTCCCGCTGGTTGAAAGCGATTCTGGTCCTGGCAGTAGCCGCCGGGCTTGTTACCCTGCTGGTACTCGTGCCGGCATTCGGCAGATCCACCGTTCTTACCTATCCCGAATACGCCTTCCTCTACATGCCGTGCCTACTGTTCATCTGGCTCAGCGGTATTCCGTTCTTTGCAGCAATCGGCTACGCATGGCGCGTGTGCGGCGAGCTTGCGCGTGACAATTCCTTTACCGCGGACAATGCGCGCCGCGTCAAACGGATCAGCCAGCTGGCCCTGCTGGAGTGCCCGCTGTACCTGCTTGGGGCGGTGCTGCTCATGTGCTGGAACGCCCTGCATCCCGGCGTACTGATTCTGATATTCGGCGTCATTTTCTTATGCGCCGCAGTCAGCGCCGCCTTTGCGGCGATGTCGCACTTTATCGGCAAGGGCGCGGCGCTGAAATCGGAAAACGACCTGACTGTGTAAGGAGGCGATCGGAATGGCGATACAGGTAAATTTAGACGTGATGCTCGCCAGGCGCAAAATGCGCATGACCGAGCTTTCCGACCGGGTCGGCGTCACCATGGCGAACTTGTCGGTGCTGAAAACGGGAAAGGCAAAAGCCATCCGCTTCTCCACGCTCGACAGGCTCTGCCGCGCGCTGGACTGTCAGCCGGGCGATCTGCTCGCCTATCAGGACGCGCCGGACGGCACAGAGGAGTTTTGAGAACGCCCGGCGCATAAGAAAGAAACGGGCCGGCAGGGGCAT
>USJY01000087.1 GCA_900555065.1 uncultured Eubacteriales bacterium | reverse complement strand
TTTACACATACAGACGACGCACCCCGCCGGCAATTTCCCGGCAGGGTATGGACGCTCAGTATTTTTGAAGTAAAATCCCGTATTTTCTGGCCACCCTATCCAGCTTCTTCGCGATAGGCTTATACAGCAGCAGGATAAAAATAAAATTCCCGGCCATATGCGGAACGCTGAACAGCAGCCCCGTCACAAACACGGCGAGCACCGCGCCGGGCGCCATTTCGCCGCCGAGCGACGCGACGGTCCAGATATCGACAACGACGCTGTAAAACGCGCCGGCCAGCACCGAAACGCCGGCCAGCGCCCAGCGGTTCCGAAACGCGCGCGTCTTACCCAGAAAGCCAGAGAGCAGGCCGATCAGACCCCAGGCGAGCATCTGCCACACCGTCCACGGGCCCTGACCAAGCAGCATATTGGACGTAAGGGCGCTCAGCGCGCCGGTCATGAACCCGGCGGGCGGGCCGCTGCACACGCCCATGATCATGACCAGGGCCGTCACCGGCTGCAGCTGCGGAATAAAATTGAACAGCGCACGGCCGAGCGACGCGACGCAGACGACGATGACAATGGGCATCATATCCTGCAGGGCGGGACGGCGGCGCTCATACTGCGTAAAGAACAGGGCCAGCGCCGCAAACGCCACGGTCCAGCTCACAAGCAGGTAATTTTGCAGCCTGCCTGTAAAGGTGAGCCAGACTACGAGTGCGGTCAGGGCCGCTATGGACAGATAGAAACAGACGCGCCTCATACATATACCTCCATCGCCGCGCCAAGGTCGGAAAACCGGACGGCGGGCCGGCTGAGAATCCCGTTTGTAATCTTGCACAGGCCGGTGGTATAAAACCGGTTGGATACAAAAAAGTCGTAGGGCGCGTCGTCCTGGACGATCACGCCGGAAAACAGCATGGCGCAGCGGTCCGCCACCGCGGCGGAGAACTCCACATCGTGCGAGGCCATGATCATGCATACGCCTGCGGACTTGAGCGCGGCGATCAGCTCGGCAAGCTCGCTTTTCAGCCGCGCGTCAAGGCCTTTGGTCGGCTCGTCAAGAAGGAGCACGTCCGGCTCGGCGAGCATGGCCTTGAACAGGGCCGCCATCTGCTGCTGGCCGCCCGACAGGTCGAGCGGGTTGCGGTACATCAGCGGGCCTAGACGGGCAAAAAACGGGTGGCGCCGCATCATCTCCGCAACGCGGTCCGCTGGCTGGCCGGTCTGCGCCAGCAGGAACTCTATATCCTCCAAAAGGGTATCCTTCAAAAAACTCAGGCGAGGGTTCTGCGGCAGGTATACCTTCGCCGCCTTCGGGTTCTCAAACCGGACTTTGCCGCGCCAGGGGCTGCACCGGCCGCTGAGGATTCTGAGCAGGGTGGTCTTGCCCGCGCCGTTTGCACCGTGCAGAGCGAGCAGCTCGCCGTAGTTTGCGCGCAGGCATGCGTCGCGCAATATGTCCGGCGCGCTGCGGTCATAGCGGTAGCGGACGTTCTTCACTTCCACGGCCGGCCGGCCCTTTTCACGCGGCGCGGACGGCCTTGACACGGGGAGTTCGGGCCGGGCGGCGAGCAGGGCGCGGGCCTCCTTGATCGTCAGCGGCACGGGTCCTTCCCCGCCGAGCGCGCCGGACAGGCGCACGGGCGCGGGCAAGGCGGCGGCGGAAGGCAAATCCGAACGCAGCAGGCGCGCCGCGACCGCGCGGGCGGGGCCGTCGTCCACGATCCTGCCGTCCGCCATCACGATCACGCGGTCGGCGATGGGAAACGCCTCTTCCAGCGTCTGCTCGGACAGAAGCACCGCCATGCCCGTCTCCTGGTTGATACGGCGAAGCACGGCGAGGAATTCCGCGGCGTATACGGGGTCGATCTGCGCGGTGGGTTCGTCCAGAATCAGGACCTTTGGGCGGAGGATCAGGGCGGCGGCAAGGTTCAGAAGCTGTTTCTGGCCGCCGGAAAGGCTCGCCACGTCGCGTTCGAGCAGATCGCCCATGCCGAAATAGCAGGACACCTCGGCGATGGCGCGCGCCGTCTGCGCGGCGGAAAGGCCGATGTTCTCCGCGCCGTAGTGCAGCTCCGCATACGCGGTTTTGCACACGATCTGCGTGTCGGGGTTCTGGAAGACAAAGCCGATTCCGCTCACAAGCTCGCGCCCGGACAGGCCGCGAACGTCTTTCCCGCAGAACAGGATCTCTCCCGCCCTCTCGCCCACGGGGGCGACGCTGTGCTTGAGCATACGCAACAGCGTCGTTTTTCCGCAGCCGGTGGAGCCCGTCAGCAGGACGAATTCACCCGGAGACACGCGCAGGGATACGCCGCGCAGCGTCTGTTCCTTCTCGCCCGCATAAGTGAAGCTCAGATCTTTGACTGTGAATATTTCCATCGTGCGTCCTCCACCGCGTTGTACAAAAGCGGGATATTGAAATACAGCGCGCACAGAGCGTACGCGAGAATATGCGCGGGTGAAAAGGATACGCGCGACAGCGTCGGCATGCTGGAAAAGCGCAGCAGGCCGAACGCAAAGGCCGCAATGAGCGCGGCCGCGACGGCCGCGACGACGGCGACGGCACCCGCGCCCGCACGCCGGAACCGGAGCGGAGCGCGGCGGCGGCCGCGCAGTTCAAACCCGCGCGCGCGCATCGACACCGCCGTGTCCAGCGTCTCCTCCAGGCTCAGTGACAGCGCCGCGCTGAGCAGGACGCCGCCGGTGCGCAGGCGGCGAAGAAGGCCGCCTTCGCCCGCGGAAACGCCCAGGGTGCGCTGCGTCTCGGTCAGGTCTGACAAAAGGGAGCGCAGATAGGGTATAAAGCGCAGGATCAGGCCGATCATCAGGCCGATTACAGGCAGCGCGCCCGAAAGCAGGCCGGTCAACCGGTCGCTGTCCAGGCTTTGCTGCATGCAGCCGAACCATAGCAGCACGCACAGCAGCATCAGCGAGGAGAGCAGGCCGTATACGACCGCCTCCAGCGTGACGGACCGACCCCATACGCGCATAAGCTCGGTCGCGCCCCGGTTGTTGAGAAGCGGGTTGACAATACAGAACAGCAGCAAAAAGGGCAGCACGGCGCCCAGACTCTTCAGCGCGCGCAGAGGGCCCGCCGTACAGGCGTAATAGGCCAGCGCGCTCAGAAAGCTCAGCCCCAGCAGCACGGGATGCAGGCCGATAACGGAAAATACGACGGCGCCCAGAAAGTACAGGGCGAGCACGCCCGCGCCAAGTGAGGAGAAATGGTCGTTGTAGCGCATACCCGCACCTCCTTACGACATGGCGTAATAGAGGAGGACCGTGTCGCCGTCGCCCAGAGTATATGCACTGCAGCCTTTGCCCGGAGTCGTGCCGTTCACGCTGTATTTCCAGCCGCTCTGGCCGCCGCAGTCCTTTTCGCTCAGGCCGCCCGCGCCCTGGATATAGACGTTGCGGCGGGCCTGGCTGCCCGAGTAGTTTAGGGAGAGGCCGCCGCTCTGGCAGGCCGCCTGCATCGCTTCAAATGCGGACGAGCCCTTCGCCACCGTCACCGACGTACTGAGCATAATCCCGCTTTGGGGCAGGAAGCTGTCGTCCCCTGAAACCAGATTGCCGAACGCAGCGGAACAGTCCACCGTAACGGATACGGTGATTTCCTGCGACTGGCTCTGGCTCTGACTTTTGCTCTGGCTCTGCGAAGCGCTCTGGCTTTTACTCTGGCTTGCGTTCTGGCTCTGACTTCTGGACGCGGATGCAGATGTACTTTTGGAGCTGGAGACATCCCCGCCCTGCGAGGCTGCGGGCACCGAAACGGACTGTGCGCCGTCCGCGCCGCCGCCGGAGACCGACGCCGCGCCGGATTCGCCGGAAGCGGCGGAAGAGCCTTCCGTTTCAGCGCCGGACGCGCCTGCATCCGCGGACGAAGAAGCGCCGGAGGACTGGACCGCGGACTGCGATGCGCCCGAGGCCGCGGAATCCTCCGTGCCGGAAGGGTCCGCGGCGGGCGCCGTGCAGGCGCACAGGCACACAAGCAGGGCTGCAAAAATACGTTTCAATATATCAGCCAACGCGCTCAGTCCTTTTCTTCTTTATGGTGGCTACCGCGGCGAGGGCCAGAAGCGCCGCCAGCGCCGCTGCAGCGGGATTTCCGTCGCCCGTGGGCGGGTTGGTTTCGCCTTCCGGTACGGGTTCGGGTTCAGGCTCGGGCTGCGGTTCGGGCTGCGGCTCCGGCTCGGGCTCGACCGGGTCGACCGGGACCATGGACCGGTAAAACGCGTGCAGGCCGAACAATGCGTCCGGCATACTGAACGCGTAGTCCGCCTCCGTGTCTCCGACCGCCGCGCCGTAGAGGCCGCCGTCCCCGATACGGAAGTTGGAAAGCATGGCATACGCGGCGTTCGCACCGGCCGTATCGCCGGTTTTCGCATAGCATGCAAGCGCATACGCCGTGGAACTTGACGACAGGCCGGCATAGCCCATATACCCGTCCGGCTGCCGCTGGCCTTCGAGCCAGCCGAGCGCGCCGTCCACCGCCGCTTTCACGTCGGCGCGGTCACAGTAGGGGCCGAGGGCCGCCACAGCATTGCCCACGTCGTCCACCGAGCAGTAGGCGGCGTCGCCCCAGAACACAAAGGTGCCTGCCGCCGCGTCGTAATATGAAAGCAGCGCGTCGACCGCCGCGTCGACGATGTCCGTCCCCTGCAGGCTGTCTGCGAACTGCTCCGCAAACCACAGCAGGGCCTGGTAGTTATAGGGAGAGGTCGCCGGCGCGACCCAGTCCATCCCGGCGACGTGGGCGACAAGGTCGTACCCCTCGAAGTCGGTCGGGTCAAGGCCGAGCTTCTGCAGCGCCAGCGCGGCGTAGGCCTGATAGGCCCAGTCGTCTTCCGACGCGACAAAGCCGGTGTTGGGCAGACGGCCCCCGTTCGCGGCAAGGGTTTCGCGAAGGCTTTCAAGATAAGCGGCGTTCAGCGCTTCATTCCGCACGCCGGAATCGAGAATCAAATACATGCTGCGGCCGTCCGTATAGCTGACGCCGGCCCCTTCCAAAAAGTCGGCGAAGTTCGCCGCGGTCTTTCGCAGCTCCGCGCCCGCCTGCTGCGCCGCGACGGCTGCGGCGGGCAGCGTATACTGGTAGTCCGTATAGCAGATCAGGCCGAACAGCGCGTCCGGCATCCCGAAGGACACGCTGGCCACATCGTCGCCCACGGCGTCGCCGTACTGGCCCGGCGCTCCTTCGACCGCAAAATTCGCGAGTAGGGCGTAAGCCTCCTCAGCCTCGGCCTGCCTTCCGGCCTGCGCAAAAGCGGCGAGAGCCAGCGCAGTGGAGCTGGACGCAGGCGCGTCAAAGCCCATGTAGCCGGTTTCCGTCTTTTTCGCGGCAAGGCCCGCGAGCGCACCGTCCACCGCCGTCTTTACAGCGGCGCGGTCACAGTACGGGGCGAGGGCCGCTACGGCATTGCCCACGTCGTCCACCGAAGCCCAGGCCGGGTCGCCCCAGAAACTGAACGTGCCGGACGCCGCGTCATAGTAGCTCGTAAGCTTCTGCACAAGGCCGTCTACCGCCGCGGTTTCATCGGCGTATTCAGCCATCTGGAGATAGATATAAAAATGATAGGGGTTTTCCGCGAGCAGGACGGAGCTGTCGGTATCCGTGAAGAGATGGGCGATCTGGTCGTGGCCGCCTATGTCGCGCGGGTTTTCGCCAAGCAGCGCGTATATGCCCGCCGCATATGCATGGTAAGCGAGCACGTCGGCCGTCGGGTCGTACCCGGCCGCGTCCACGAGCTTGCCCGCGTTGCCGTCCGCTGCAAGGCCCGCGAGCAGGCTTGTCCTGTAATTTTCAATCAGCGTTTCGTCCCGCACGCCTGCGCGCAGGATCAAATATACGCTGCGCCCGTCTTTGTAGCTCACATCGTCCCGCAGGGCGGCGGCGAGGCTGGCCGCAGTCGCCTGCGCCTGCTCCTTCGCCTCCAGGGCCGGTGTTTTCGCCGAAACGGGAATCAGCGTAAGGCCGGCTGCCAGCGCGAGAGTACAGGCGACGGCCAGAATCCGTTTGCATGCTGTCCTGAACATGTTTACATTCCTCCAAATTAAAAAGTGCTTCGCATCCGTTTGGAAGCGAAGCGGCGTTGGACGCCCCGTGGGCGTCCGTGCGTCATCGTTCCTCACCGAAAGATAAACGTG
>USJY01000086.1 GCA_900555065.1 uncultured Eubacteriales bacterium | reverse complement strand
CTAAATCAGGTATTTCAACGGAATACGATCCGTTCTCTTCGGGGTAAAAACAAGCAGGATATGTGATTTTCAACGCTACTTCTCCTTTCTTCGATCATATTATAGCACGTGTTACACGTGTTGTCAATATATTTTAAGGTGATTTTTTATTTTTAAGGAGGTAAATAATGGAAGGCGAAGAAATTATGTGTTCAGGGGAGGGAGGGGCGATACGACATGACTAAGGAGCAGTTGCGTAGACGGGACCCGCTATATAGGTTATTGCAGGAGGGATAGCAATGCGAGTATTTTTGCATGATAACTATGGGATTAGTAAGCGCAGGTATCAGGAGTTATATGCCTTTTGTCGGCAGTATGGAGAATGGCAGCGGGCTTTGCAGGAATGCTATAGGATCCTCCCCCCTGTCCCTCATGCTGTGCGGTCCAGCGACATAAACGACCCCACTGCGGTGGCCGCTATTAGGGCGGAGCGTCTTAGCCGCAATATAGAGCTTGTCGAGCGGACGGCCAAAGATTCAGCCCCCGATATAGCTAGGTACATATTGCAAAATGTGACGCAGGGTCTACCCTACGAGCGTTTGACCGTGCCTGCAGGGCGCCGACAGTTTTATACGGCGCGGCGGCGTTTTTTCTGGCTTCTAGACCGCAGGCGGTAAAACATTTTTGGCAAAAAATAAAAAAGGGTCACACGGGGGAGCATTTACGGGTGTATAATGGTAGCATGAGGGACGGTTGTAAGGGCGCGTCCCTCATGGCTATTGCAAGGGTGTGCCTATTTGGCGGGAAACTGGCCGCGATACCGCCGGTTATTCCGGCTACAGTTTGAGGGTTTTATCGTCGCGGAGCAGAGTTGCGGAGTGGAGTGTATGGCTGAGAAGCAATCCAGACCAGGGGATAAAAACTTAATACCGATAAATCAAAGACCTGTGGAGGAGCAAAGACAGATGCGTCTTAATGCTGGCAAGGCATCAGGGGCGGTACGCCGGAGAAAAAAGCAGTTACGCCAGCTGATGCAAGACTTGCTGGCAAAAGACGTTATGGATGCAAAGCAGTTGCGTAAGGTCGCGAACATGGGCTACGATGAAGACGAGATCGACAATGCGACACTGTTGGTTGTGTGCTTGTTCAAGCGCGCCTGCCTTGGCGACGTCTCTGCGATTAAAGAAGTGCGCAATCTCATTGGAGAGGATACAACCGCAGATGTCATGCGCAAGCTGGACGACATACTGCAAGGTGTGGAGGCGCAGGTCAATGATCCGGCTGACCCGTAAGCAGGCCGAATACGTTCGCAATGCCTCGCACCGCTGGAATATAAAGGTTGGTGCTGTCCGTTCTGGCAAAACATACCTTGATACGGAATATACCATCTTAAAGCGGATTCGGGCGTCTTCCGGAAAAGAAGGACTTATCGTACTCCTTGGAAATACTCGCGGAACGCTACAGCGGAATATCCTTGAGCCGATGCAAGCTCGTTTTGGTTCAGAGCTTGTATCCAATATCCGCATGGACAATAAGGCGACGCTGTTTGGGCAGGACTGCTACTGCCTGGGCGCGGACAAGATCAGTCAGGTCAGCAAACTACAGGGCGCAACTGTGAAATACTGCTACGGCGACGAAATCACGACTTGGTCTCAGGATGTATTCGAAATGCTAAAGAGTCGGCTTAGCGTACCCGGCGCGTGTTTCGATGGGACCTGCAACCCTACCTATCCGCGGCACTGGTTCAAGCAATTCCTGGATTCTGACGCCGACATATACGCCCAGCATTATGTGATTGACGACAACCCGACGCTCGATAGTGCATATGTGGCGAGTTTAAAGCGCGAGTATTCGGGGACGGTATTTTACGACCGCTATATCCTTGGCAGATGGACGACAGCGGAGGGAGTCATATACAAAGATTTCGCGCACGACCCGGCGCCCTATCTCGTTGACAGCATAACAGAGCCGCTGCCGCTTGTCTCTATCGGTATTGACTATGGAGCAAACAGGAGCAAAACAAAGTTTGTTGCCGCTGGTATTACGGCGGGATTCCGGGCAGTGTACATACTGGCTGAACGGGATATCAATGGGACGCATTCACCCGAAGCGATATACAACCAGTTCGAGGAGTTTTACCGTTCGGTTGTTGCCAGATGGGGCAAATGCCAATACTGTTTCGCGGACTACGGAGCGCTGGGGCAAGTAATAACGGCGGGTCTGTACCGCCACTGTAAAGCGCGAGAGCTGCCCGTTAGCGTGCAAGACTGCTACAAAGGCCGGATTATTGACAGGATCATGCTAATAGCTCAGCTTATGGCTTCAGGAAGATTCTTTGTTGTCCGTGAGTGTGAGAACGTCATTGCCGCTTTTTCGGAGGCTTTGTGGGACAGCAAGCACGAGGATACCAGACTGGACGACGGGACAAGCGATATAGATACTTGCGACGCGGTGGAATACGCCATCGCGTCTTTTGCTGATAAGTTTTGTTTGAGGTGACAGGATGACACTGCAGGACTACCTAAAAGCCGAGGGGTATGATACAAGCGTTCGCACAGACTGGGATAAAAATGTACATGTTTGGCGTTCATGGTATGACGGTAAAGTGGATAAATTCCATAAATACTTTATTTACAACGGCAGGCGACGGGTACCGCAAGAGAGACTGTCCATGCAGATGGCAAAAAAGAGCTGCGAAGACTGGGCCGATCAGCTTTTCAATGAGCGCGCCGAGATTGCTGTAAATGACAGCGCATCGCAAAAGCAGCTTGACGAACTGCTTTCAAGGGCAGATTTTCGGTTGCTGGTGAACGAAGGCGTCGAGCAGTCCGGCGCGGTAGGAACTGTCGGGTTTGTCGTGTCCGTCTGTGATCTGCAATACGATACGGTTCAGGGGACGATTGACGTGTCGAGGGCGGAGCCCCGCCTTGAGATTGTTGATTATGACAGTATATACCCTCTTTCCTGGACAGGGCGTGTTGTAACGGAGTGTGCCTTTTCAGCATCACGAACTATACGCGGAAAGAAATATGTGTTTCTCTCAATGCACAAGAAAAATGCTGCCGGGAACTATGTGATCAGAAATGTTGCGTTTTCTGACAATAACGGTAGTTTGACTGAAATAAACATGAACGGCCTGAGCCGGGAATTTGATACGAAGTCCCCGTCCCCCTGGTTTGCACTGCTGACTCCGGCAGGTGCGTCAAACTCTATGCGCGGCCTGCCCTGGGGCCTTCCCTATTTTGCGCAGGCGATTGATACCATGAAAGCGCTGGATACTGCATACGACAGCCTGAATACTGAAATCCTTTTGGGACGGCGCCGTATTTTTGCACGGGCGGATTTGCTGCAGGAAAATATAACGGGTGAAAAGGTGTTTGACGATTCAGACATTGCCATTTACGCACTCCCCAAGGGCCTGAGCCAAGAAGATCTTTTACAGACAGAGGCTCATGAGCTCCGGTGTGAAGCGCTCATTAAGTCGATAGAATTCGATCTTAACCTGTTTTCCACACAGGTCGGTTTCGGAAAATCACATTATCGTTTTACGGACCCAACACAGCAGACGGCCACCGCCGTTGTATCTGCCGATTCAGCCATGCAGCGCCGGCGAGTCAAGCATCAAACGCCGTTATTGAAAGCAGTGGACACTCTGGTTCGTGCGCTGGCCTATGCTGCGACGGCCTTTGGGCGATACAGTATCAATTTGGATGGCCTCACAATTACCATGCCTGACGATGTTGTCGAAGATACAGAAGCTAAAGCCCAGCGCGCGATCCGCGAGGTAAGCGCTAAAATACGAAGCCGCGCAGAATACCGTGAAGATATTTTCGGCGACAGCCCAGAAGCCGCAAAAGAAGCCATAACAGCAATCGACGAGATGGAACCCAGCCTTGAACGGCTGATTGGGGGATAATCCATGCTTGACCAGGACGCTATTGAGGCTCTGCCCGAAAGGATATATCAGCGGTTAAACAAGCTTAATACGCATGTTCTTGAATTGATCGGATCGCGCATCGGAGCAATCGGCCAGGTCTCTCCTACTGATGCGCACCGGCTCGCTCAGCTCGCGCAGTATGGCGCAGACATAGAGCTGATTGCAAATGAGCTCGCCCGTATCAGTGAAAAAAATGTGCAGGATATTTATGATATATTTGAAACAGTAGCCAAAGACAATGACGAATTCTCCTCACGTTTTTTTGACGCTGCCGGGAAAACGCATATCCCCTATGCGGACAACGTCACGCTGCAACGGTATGTTGAATCGCTTGCCAAGCAGACCGCGCAGACATATGTCAACATGTCTGCTACTACTGCATTCCTGCGATACAACGCCGCCGGTGAAAAGGTGCTCACTTCCCTTTCCCAGACATATCAGGAGATTATTGACGAGGCCATAACCGCCGCCACTACCAGCGTGACAGATTACCAGTCTGCTATGCGCAAAGCGATACGCGATCTTGCAGACAGCGGACTTCGCACAAAATACAGGCCATTGGAGGGTTCGGCAGGAAAAGCGGTTGATTATGCGACTGGATATTCCCGCAGACTTGACACAGCCGTGCGGCAAAATGTGCTCTGGGGCCTCAAACAATGCAATCAGGGCGTTGCCGATCTTGTTGGGAGTCAGTTCGGCGCCAACGGTTACGAAATCTCCTATCATTCCAACCCCCGCCCCTCGCATGCCGATATGGGAGGCAGGCAGTACGCTGCCGGCAAGGGCCGTACGGTTAATGGCGTGTATTACCCGCCGTTTTCATCCGTGGAAGGCCTACTGGGAGATTATAACTGCTATCACTTCAAGTTTTCAATCCTGCTTGGTATCTCCGAACCAGCATATTCAAAAAAACAACTTGCTGCACTGAAAGCGCGCGATGCTGAAAAGATAGAGTTTGAGGGTAAAACCTACACCAGATACGAAGCGACGCAGATGCAGCGGCAGCTAGAGACAGCCGCACGACATGCCAAGGACCGGCAAATTATTGCAAAGGCCGCGGGCGATGATACGCTCATGCGCACCGAACAGGCGCGAATAAACTCAATTACCCAAAAATACGCGCAGTTTTCCAAGGCCGCGGGGCTGCCTGTGTATAAGGAGCGCATGGCGGTATCCGGGTATCACAAAGTAAATACCTATAAAGCAGCTGCACGGCAACCACTTGCAAATGGCGGCAAAAGTGGTATACTAAGCAAAAATAGGTTTGCGCCTTCTGGCGGACAACTGGACAGCGGTTACAAGGCAGCACTTGAAGCGAAGTTCAATAACGGCTTGCTAACAGCAAAGAGTGTTTATGATAAATTCGTTCCCTCCGGAGGAGTTGCCGCCAATATACCAGGTGCCAGAGGGGCATTTTACCCAAGCACAAGAAAAATTCACATGGATTTTTCAGTCGATGCGCAGAACCCCCGAGGAGCCGGAACAACATGGTTTCACGAGCATGGTCATTTCATTGACGGTCTTGCGAAAAAGGTCAGTAAGTCCACCAGTTTCAAACAGGCATTGAAAAGCGACGTTTCCGCATACGAAAAAGCCGTAAAGCAAGCAAATGGTTTTCCACATGTCGAGCAAGCACGTTATGCCATATCGGCTGAGCTGCGAAATTTAGGGGACAAAACGCACTCGCTCCAGGATATCTTCGGAGGTGCGATTAAAAAGTGGTATCCAGGCGCGCTATGGGGACATAAAGATCATTACTGGAGATCATCCGGAAGCTGGGGCGTTACCACTGAGGCATTTGCACACATGTTTGAAGCGTCATTTGACCCCGAAAAGGCAGACTTGATGAGAAAATATCTGCCTACCGCATGGGCAGAATTTGAGAAACTACTGGGAGGAATGATTTAATGGTGACAGGTAAAAGCGTAGATTTATACAGAAAACAATATCCGAAGGATCACTGTTTTTATGCGGAGGAAACGGGAAACATTATGATAGAGCTGCCCGATGGGACCTCATTTATACCACGTGAGAATAAAAATGAGGAGGATTCCGTTTTTCTTGACCGCCTAGAGCGAAGCAAGCAAGCAGGACGCAACCTGTTTTATGAGGAATGGGAGCTGTTCGAAGAGGAGCAGGGCGCAATCTACTGAGTGCATTCCAGTAAACTAACTACAACCACATACCGTTAAATTCAGCGCCTTATAGTAGGCGCTGTTTTTATACCCAAAAATGCCGACGGGCAAAAAACGGAGGTAGTTTTATGACCGAGAATACAAACAC
>USJY01000085.1 GCA_900555065.1 uncultured Eubacteriales bacterium | reverse complement strand
GGCCTTATCCTTCATCCCTTTTTCTCAACTGTCCAACATGTATTGTACCCCTACAAATATTTGCAGGGGTAAAGGCGCGCGCCTCTTGCAATGCGGGCTATATTTGTGTATAATATAAAGGTTAAAACACAATTTGGAGGATGAATAGATGTCGGGACATTCCAAGTGGAACAATATCAAGCACAAAAAGGAGAAAACAGACGCCCAGCGCGGTAAGATTTTTACGAAGATCGGCCGTGAGATCACCGTCTGCGTAAAGGAGGGCGGTCCCGATCCTACGATAAACTCCCGGCTTAAGGATATTATCGCAAAAGCCAAATCGAACAACGTGCCCAACGACAATATAGAGCGTATTATCAGGAAAGCCGCGGGCGCGGGTAATACGGAGAACTACGAGGATATTGTGTATGAGGGCTATGGTCCGGGCGGCGTCGCGGTCATTGTGGAGACGTTGACGGACAACCGCAATCGCACCGCGGGCGACTTGCGTCATTATTTTGACAAGTACGGCGGCAACCTCGGCCAGACAGGCTCCGTGTCCTGGCAGTTCCAGCGCAAGGGACTGTTTGTCATTGAGGCCGACGGCGTGGACGAGGACGCGCTGATGGAGGCCGCGCTTGAAGCCGGCGCGGACGATTTCGCCAACGAAGGCGAAGCCTATGAAATCACCTGCGCGCCGGACGACTTCAGCGCAGTATACGACGCGCTCGAACAGGCCGGGTATGCGTTTGCTTCCGCGCAGATCGAGCGTATCCCTGACAATTATATCAGGCTTGACGACGAGACGGCCAACAAAAACATGCAGAAACTGCTTGATATGCTCGAGGATAACGACGACGTGCAAAATGTCTCCCATAATTGGGAGGAAACCGAGCAGGAGTGAGTTTTTTTTTCGGAAAGGCATCTTGCATTCGTGACCGCGATGTGCTATAATGTCTTCCGTTACTGATAATTCCGGGTGTGGCGCAGTTTGGTAGCGCGCTACCTTGGGGTGGTAGAGGCCGTGGGTTCAAGTCCCGCCACTCGGACCACGTCGGAGCAAGCTTTGTATCGCTTGCTCCGATTTTTTATAAAAATCAGAGCGCGCTTGCGCCGCTGCTCCTCCTTTCCAAACCGGACCCGCTGCCGCTGGGCTCCGGTTTGGTTTTTCTGTTGTATTGCAAAGTCCGCTTTGCTCCGGCTTATTTTTATCTTCGGAAAATGCATATTTCCCGCCCGCGCCTCTGCTCCGCTCCCCTAATGAATCGACGACTACAAGGTCAATAAACGTAAAAAAGCGACGTAGTCCGCGTTATTATAGTATGTCTGTGTAAATTTAGGCTGGAACAAACCGCTGCGTATCCCCTACAGCCTTTTATCGCTGATAATACAAGCTCCGCCGGGGATAGTCTAAGCGACAGACAACCGGCCTACGGCGCGGCCGGCCTGCTTGATCCATGAACATACGCAATAATCAGCAAGAATAAATTTTAAGGGGTTATCCTGCTATATATCATTATACGTCGGTTTCCGTCTTTAGACGGCCCTATAGCCTTGTATAGCGATATGCCGTTAATATGTAAAAAGACTTAAACCTGCTGCTGCAGGCACGCACGATACGCATATGGACAATACAATAGCCAGACGCAAGCAAAACAAAACGAGAGGGCTATACCGCCCGCATTCCGCAGACAGCATGCCCTCTCCGTTGTTTGGTCAAATCCCTAATGAATGATTTCCTGATGGAGGACGCTTCATTACCGAAACGACGCCCCCGCTTTGACTTTTATATAATAGCCAGCAAAACAAAGTTCAGAATAAACAGCAGGGAAACCACCCAGATAATGGGATGAATCTCTTTGGCCTGCTTTTTGCAGACTTTTACAATACAGTAAGTGATAAAGCCGAACGCAATACCATAGGAAATACTGTAGCAAAGCGCCATAAACAGGCCTGCAAAGAATGCGGGAACAGCGTCTGAAAATTCAGTCCATTCAATGTCCTTAAACGCAGCAGCCATCATAATGCCAACGACCACCAGTGCGGGGGCGGTAGCGGCAGACGGTATCGCGCTGACAAAGGTTGCCAGGAAGGCGCTGATCGCAAAACAGATGGCCACCACAACGCTGGTTAAGCCGGTGCGGCCGCCGGCACTGATGCCGGAAGCGCTTTCTACATAAGTGGTAGTGTTGGAAGTACCGAAGATAGCGCCGATGGAAGTGGCAGTAGCGTCGGCAAAAAGGGCTTTGTCCATCTTGGATTTAAAGCCGGAGCTGGAATCCATGGCCTTTTCATCTTCTTCACTGAAAATACCACTGCGGCGACCGGTGCCAATAAAAGTACCAATGGTGTCAAAAGTATCCGAAACGCTGAACGCAAATATAGTGATGAGCACCAGCGGGATTTTGGCCGCATCGGAGAACAGAGAGGGCAGACCGGCCTGTGTAAAGATGGCGCCGAAGGTGGAAGGAAGCGCGGCGCAGGAATCGGCGAAGCTGATCGAGGATTCAGCGGAAGTAACACCCATGGGGATACCAATGAGCGTTGTCACAACAATACCAATGAGGATAGCGCCCTTAACTTTGCAAACCAGCAATATAATGGTGAGCACTAAGCCAATAAAGAACAGCCAAAGCGAAGGTTGATTGAGCTTGGCGAGGGCGGGCACGCCCGAATCAAAGGAGATAATACCTACGTTGAGCAGGCCAACATAAGCAACGAACACGCCAATAGCGTTTTGCAGACTTCTGGGGATCGCCTTAATGATATACTTGCGCAGTTTGGTTACCGTAATCACAATGTTGATAAGACCACAGATAAATACCATCGACAGAGCCTGCTGCCAGGTAAACTGGAGGCCGAAGCACACTGTATAAACAAAAAAGGCGTTCAAGCCCATGCCCGGTGCCTGCGCATAAGGAACGTTGGCAACAAGGCCCATAATCAGCGTGCCAATAATGGAAGCAATAATGGTCGCAAGGAAAACCGCTCCCCACTCCATACCGGCTTCACTCAGAATAGAGGGATTCACGACGATGATGTACGCCATGGTGCAGAATGTGGTTAAGCCAGCGATGATTTCGGTAGAAACTTTTGTGCCGTTTTCCTTGAGTTTGAATAACCCGCTCAAAAAAATTCCCCTTTCTTTTTTGAACAAATATCTTTTTTAAATACCAGTTACGGCATAAACACAAAGTCGGCTTTCGATGGACTCTTGTGCGGCGGCAAAAGTCGCATTGATACGCTGGAACAATATGTGTTTATCAATAGATACCTGTCCGCGTGTAATATATTAATAATATGCGAAAATATTATAAAGGATTTTTTAGCGTTTTTCAATACTAAAACGCAATTAGAATCGAGTTTTGTAAAATAAGGTGATAAAAGCGCAACTTTTTTATTCGTACGCGGCTGTCGCACCTTCTCTGCGTATGAAACGCTGCATTCTGCGCATATGATTTCGAACCTATGCGTAAGTGCGGAAAACTGTTGACAATGAAGTCGGTTTATTATATAGTATTATGGGACTTTGGCAGAGGGCCTGCGCTATGCGGGGCAAACTTTGCCTGTTTCCATGCATAAGCAAAAGCTTTGAGGAAGAGTAGTATGTCGGCGGGCTTGCTTCAGAGAGGAAATGGCCGGTGAAAATTTCTGCGGGTGCCGACGGAAGTAGCTTCTGAGCGCGGAAAGAAACAGGAGTAGACTCCGCCGGTGAGAACGACACCGTTACCAAATGAAAAGAGCGCACTCGTTGTGAACTTAGGTGGTACCGCGGTAATTCGCCCTAAGATATATCTTGGGACGAATTTTATTTTTTTGGAGGGTAAAAGATGGAAGAGTTTGAAAAGCACTATAATGGTCTGGCTGTTGAAGCGCAGATGCAGAAGTACTGGGAAGACAACAAGGTGTATGCGTTTACGCCGGATCCGTCGGCCCCGATATATTCGATCGACACCCCGCCGCCGACGGTGAGCGGCAGTTTGCATATAGGCCATATTTTCAGTTATACGCAGGCCGAAATGATTGCCAGATACAGGCGAATGCAGGGCTACAACGTCTTTTATCCGTTCGGGTTTGACGATAACGGGCTGCCCTCGGAGCGGCTGGTGGAAAAGGAATCCGGCATCCACGCGCGCGATCTGCCGCGCAGCGAATTTTGCGAAAAGTGCGTGGATACTACGCAGAAATACGAAGCGGAATTCAAGGCGCTGTGGAAGTCGATGGGGTTTTCCTGCGACTGGAATCTGGAGTACTCGACTGTCAGCCAGAATTCCCAGCGCCTTTCGCAGAAGTCCTTTATAGAGCTGGCCCAGGCCGGCCGCGCCTATATTAAAGAATCCCCCGTGCTCTGGTGCACGGAGTGCCAGACCTCCATCGCGCAGGCGGAGCTGGAGTCCAAGGAAGTGGATTCCTGCTTCCATTACCTGAAGTTCTTCGTCGGCGACAGGGTTTTGGAAATCGCCACGACAAGGCCGGAACTGCTCTACGGCGTGGTATGCGTCTTTGTGAATCCGGACGACGAGCGTTACAGGGATATTGTCGGCAAAACGGCGCGCGTGCCCCTGTACGACTTTGAAGTGCCGATCCTCACGGATGAAAAGGTCGGCATCGACAAGGGCACCGGCGCGGTCATGTGCGCGACGTTTGGCGACAGCACGGACGTGGAATGGGTCGAGCAGCACAATCTGCCGTATAAGAAAGTCATCCTCCCCTATGGGAAGATCGACGATTCCGTCCCCTACATCGCAGGTCTGCGCGTCAAGGCCGCGCGTAAGGAGATCGTGCGTCTGCTGGAAGAGAAAGGGCTGCTGATCCGCTCCGAGCAGCTTTCGCACATGGTCGCCATTCACGAGCGCTGCGGCACCGAGGTGGAGATCATTCCCTCCCGGCAGTGGTATATCGACGTGCTCAGCCAGAAAGAGGCTCTGCTTGCCGCAGGGGACCGGATCAACTGGTATCCCGCGCATATGAAAAACCGCTTTACCACCTGGGTAGAAAACCTCAAATGGGACTGGTGCATATCCCGGCAGCGGTATTTCGGCGTGCCGTTCCCCGTCTGGTACTGCGCAAAATGCGGCAAGACGCATTTCGCCGCTATAGAGGATCTGCCCGTAAACCCGCTGGAGACGGAATACCACGGCGTCTGCGAGTGCGGCTGTACGGACTTTGTGCCGGAGAAGGCCGTTCTGGACACCTGGGCCACGTCTTCGATTTCCCCGATCATCAACTGGGACAAGGCGGACGAGTACGGCGTTGCGGATAATTTTATGCCCATGAGCATGCGTACGCAGGCGCATGAAATCATCCGTACCTGGGCGTTTTACACCATTGTCAAGAGCCTGTACCATACCGGGGACATCCCCTGGAAGGATATTATGATCTGCGGCTTTGTCCTGGCCAAGCCCGGTGAGAAGATCAGCAAGTCGAAGGGCAATTCCAAACTCACGCCGCAGGCGCTGATTGAAACGTATTCGGCGGATATCATCCGCTATTGGTCGGCGAGCGCGCGGCTGGGTACGGACACCTTTTTCGACCAGCAGGAGATGCAGGACGCGTCAAAGCGCCTGATTACAAAGCTCTGGAACTCCTCTAAATTCGTCCTTTCGCACCTGTCGGACTTTGATCCCGCGTATACGCCCGAAAACGTAAAACCGCTCGACCGGTGGCTGATCGAGCGGACAAACGAAACCATACTGGAAGCGCAGAAATGGCTGGATCAGTATGAGATCGGCCTTGCGCGCAAAGTGATAGACGACTTGTTCTGGAAGGACCTTTGCGACAACTATATCGAAATCGCCAAAGAACGTCTGTACGAGCCGGATATCCACGGCGCCGAGGCGCGCCGTTCGGCCCAGTACGCGATTTATTATTGCCTGCTCAGCATTTTGAAGATGTACGCCATCTATATCCCGCATGAGACCGAGTATATCTACCTGAAAGGATTTCAGGAGTTTGTCGGGGCGGTCTCCATACATCTCACCAAATGGGAGAAACCCGCGCCGGCAGACGCCGACCTGCTGGAGTTTGGCGAAGTTGTGAAGGACTTTATCGCCGGCGTACGCAAATACAAGTCGGAAAACAACCTGTCCATGCGCGCGGAAATGGAAGAGGCGACTGTGACCTGCCCGCAGAAATTCAGGGAATGGCTGCTTGCTACGGAAAAGGACTTGCTCGCCTGCACGCACGCCAGGCAGATACGCTACGAGTTCGCATAGCGCAGAGGCAGAAACTGTCCGGCTACTGTAGGTTTGTCAAACATATTGGACAGTAAATTCTGAGGGAGAAAGCCATCC
>USJY01000084.1 GCA_900555065.1 uncultured Eubacteriales bacterium | reverse complement strand
TTGACAGATATCGGAGAGTTGTTTCAATCCCGCGCGTGTTCTTCATTTGCAGACGATACCGGGGACTGGGAAAAATTTACCCACCGTGCCGAGAGATTGCAAAATCATGTTCAGTTGCTTCGTGAAAATATGCTTCAACTTCGTGAGCTTTATCAGTCAAAGCAAGACGCACGGCAAAATAAAATTATGGGGATTCTCACAATCGTCACAACCTTTTTCCTGCCTCTTTCTTTAATCACGGGATGGTACGGAATGAACTTTGCCTATATGCCTGAGCTTAAATGGCGGTACGGTTACCCGGTTGTTATACTTGTTGCGCTGATTATTGCAGTCGTCGAATTTATTTACTTCAAAAGGAAAAAATTCTTTTAATTTCGCTCTCTTAAAATATGAGACTTACAGGAGGTGTTTTTATGGACGAAACAAGGCAAAGCCCGGAACAGATTTTGAAGCAAATTGAAAAGGAAGAACAAAGCCTTAATCGCGGGCATTTGAAGATATTTTTCGGATATGCCGCAGGCGTAGGCAAAACCTATGCCATGCTGAAAGCCGCACATTCGGCAAAGAGGCGCGGTGTTGATGTTGTTGCAGGTTACATTGAACCGCACGCCCGTCCGCAGACCTCTGCACTTGTAAACGGGCTGGAATGTCTTCCGAATCTTGTTTCGGAATATAACGGAATTACTCTTTCGGAATTTAATCTTGATGCTGCGCTTGCCAGGCACCCACAGTTAATCCTTGTGGATGAGCTTGCCCATACCAATGCGCCTGTGTGCCGACATACAAAGCGTTATCAGGATATTGAAGAGCTGCTTAATGCGGGAATAGATGTTTATACCACGGTAAATGTTCAGCATATTGAAAGTCTCAATATCGAATCCTCCTTTGCCTGTATTGTAACAAAGGAAAGCGCAATTAACGAATGTGCGGACATAACAAAACCCGCCACCTTAGACTTTCATCTAAGATGGCGGTTTCTGTTTCGTATCAGAGCATCACCTTGACGGCAAAGCCGCCGCTAAAGAAGTAGGTGTTCGTCCAATACACGTTTGGTGGACCCGAAGGGGATCGAACCCTCGACCTCCGCGTTGCGAACGCGGCGCTCTCCCAGCTGAGCCACGGGCCCTTGGCTGCCGGCATATCCTTCAAAAAAACCAGCATGTATTATTATACGGCGTGAATGCCGATTTGTAAAGGGGGAATTTTCGTTTTCAGACAAAATTTATAACTATTCCTATGAACGCTTCCGCTGCCCGCCTTTTCGCACGCGAATATCCGATCCGACAAAGGGGACGGTCATGAACTCGCCGCTGAGCCGGGATACGATGCTCTCCGAGTAATATTGCTTCAAAACCTCGCCGTCCAGATTGGAACTGACAATGGTGGGCCGCTGCGCCAGAATACGGTTATTGAGCAGCATATATACGACCGACATGGAATACTGCGTGATAAATTCCGTACCGAGATCGTCGATAATCAGCAGGTCGCAGTTGCTGTACTGGTCCAGGTCCGCCTTCTCCCCCGCCCTGTCAAATTTCACCTGCTCGAACGCATGGATAATATTCTGCGCGCTGTCGTACACAACAGAATAGCCGTGCTCAATCACTTCTCGGGCAATACAGGAGGACAAAAACGTCTTGCCGAGGCCGGTCGCGCCGTTGAGAAAGAGGCTGTTTGCATGGGGCGTGAACTGCTTGGCGTAGTTTTTACAGAATTCGAGAACCTGCGCCATTTGTTCGCGCGGGCTTTTGCCGTTTCCGTTTTTTACGTCACTGTAATAGTCGAGCTTGAAATTCTTAAACGACTGGTCCTGCATCAGCATGGATATCTTTGTCCGGGACATGGCCACCCGGGCAAGCTCCCGCTGGTAACAGGCGCACATACGGCCCTTGACAAACCCCTCGTCCGAACAGCGCCTGCATTCAAATTTCACATCGAGGTAGTCGATTGGATAGCCGTTTGTGGCCAGAAGCTCGGCGCGCTCGGCGCGCAGATCGACTGAAGAGGAGCGAATTTCGGATTTGGTAAGAGATTTGCCGCCAAAGATTCCGGATACAAGCTCTCTGTACCGTTCTTTTGTCAGGGCGTCAATCTCCTTAATACGCGGTATTTTTTTGTACACCTCTTCACGACGGGCCTGCTGCTGTGCAATTGCGTTCGCCCGCCTCTGCCGGAAGATTTCGGCTACCTGTTCGAGGGTTTCCCTGTCGTATGCCATACCGCGCTCATTCCTTTTATAATATGTATAGGCAATTATGAATCCTTTTCAATGATCTCCCAGAAGGGCTTGAACAGCTCGGCGTCGTCAAGGGAGGAAACGCTGTTGTTCTTGAGTTTTTTCTGGGCCGCCGCACTCCTGCGGACGGGTTTGGGCGCAGCCCGCATCTGATCGACGGTGCGATACCCCTTTTCGTGGGATGCGGATAGAACCTTGTCCATATAGGCGAACGACAGCTTGCCGGTATTGTCGGCCGACTGCTCAAAGGCGTAGAGAATTTCGTCCAGCCCATATCCATATACGCCCGTCCACGCGTCTATATATTCGCGTTCCTTTTTCGTCAGGTTGCGCCCGCCGATTCCAAGCGCTCCTGCGACACGCGCATGCATGGTACGCGCCCGCTCCAGCGACTCGACTTTCTGCGCCGCGAGCTCTGCGGTGCGTATGCCCTCGTCCGACCAGTTGATGGCCGTTTTCTCCATATAGCGCATACTGTCGTTGCCGCTGCTGTGGCAGTAGTCGAGCAGAATGGCGATGACCGAAACGGGCAGACCCAGCCAGTCATACATCCCGAACAGCGTTGAAATGTCGGCGGGCGTCAGCACTTTGTTCAGAATCTGCTCCGCCTGCGCAAGCAGGGTGGACAGGTCCTTGTCGTTCTGCGCACGCATGAGCACCGTCTCACCCGCGTAGCGCGGCAGCCCGTCCTGCGCGCCTTTCGGCACGAACAACGACAGGGTGTTCGCATTCTTTTGCAGCACGCCGCACTTGACCCAAAACTGCACCGCATCCTCCAGCTCGGCCGGCGTTATGGCCAGGTCGGCGCAGATCTCCTCCCCGGAAAGCGGTTTGTCCTCATTGCGCAGAAGGTATAGCAGTGTCTTCAGCTGCGCCTCATTACAGTTGCGCAGATGCCTGTCCACCACGGACGCCGGCAGGACGACAAAATTTTTCAGGCCGCCGCCTGCAAACATATAGGACGACACCCGCACACCTCTTTCCCTTGCGCCGCTCCAAGCGGCGGTATAATCAAAAACCAAGAATTTGGCATTTTTTGCACAATAAACATATCGAAATACGAATTTTCGGCTAGAATACTATATCATGAAAACATGAAAAAAACAAGCGAGTTTCTGAAAAACCAGGCAAAAAACTATTGCTTGTACCATCAATCAATGCTAATATTTTTTTACACAAAATTAATTTATGGAGGTTTTTGCTGTGGACTTATTGTGGCTTGCTCCTGTGGGCGCAGTGCTCGCCCTCGCATTCGCAGTCATCCTGGCTATGCGGGTTTTAAAGCAGCCTGAAGGCAACGACGAGATGAAACGCATATCCGGCGCGATCAGCCGCGGCGCAAACGCGTACCTGACGAAACAGTACAAGGGCGTGTCCCTGTTCTTTTTCATCGTGTTCGCCCTGCTGCTTATCCTGTATTTCTGGGATCTGCTCCCCTCAATCTTTATCCCCTTCGCTTTCCTGACAGGCGGTATCTTTTCCGGCCTTGCCGGGTTTGTCGGGATGAAGATTGCGACCAAATCCAACGCGAGAACGGCGAACGCGGCGATGAAGAGCATCAACACCGGCCTGCGCGTCGCTTTCTCCGCCGGCGGCGTCATGGGTTTTGTCGTCGTCGGGCTCGGCCTGCTCTATGTGTCTGGCTGGTACTATTTCCTCAGATACTGGTTTGAGGCCAACCCCGTAAGCGGTATGGATCTGAACACGACCATTTCATCGGTTATGATCACATTCGGTATGGGCGCGTCCGCTTTTGCCCTGTTCGCCAGGGTCGGCGGCGGTATCTTCACCAAGGCGGCCGACGTGGGCGCGGACCTTGTCGGCAAGGTTGAGGTGGGTATCCCCGAGGACGACCCGCGCAACCCCGCCGTTATTGCTGACAACGTGGGCGACGTGGCCGGCATGGGCGCCGACCTGTTCGAATCCTATGTCGGCGCGATCATCTCGAGCTGCACGCTGGCCGTCAGCGCGGGGCTGGGCGCAGCCGGTATGGCGCTTCCCCTCGTGCTCGCCGCCGTCGGCATCATTGCGTCGATTATCGGCAGCTTCTTTGTACGTACGAAGGAAAACACCTCGCAGAAGAGCCTGCTCATGGCCCTGCGCAGCGGCACCTGGATTTCCAGCCTGCTCATGGCGGTCGCTTCCTATTTCCTGATCCGGTACATGCTGGGCGCGGAAAATATCGGCGCTTTTTACGCCGTGCTCATGGGCCTGCTCGCCGGCGTGCTCATCGGTTATTTCACCGAGTATTTCACTTCGGATACTTATAAGCCGACCCAAAACCTGGCGCAGACGGCGAAGACCGGCCCTGCGACCATCATCATCGGCGGTATATCCCTGGGTATGATGTCGACAATTATCCCGATCGTCATCATCGGCGTCGCCATCATCCTCTCCTATAATTTCTCCGGCCTGTACGGCATAGGCCTTGCGGCCGTCGGCATGTTGTCCACCCTTGGCATCACTCTCGCCACCGACGCGTACGGACCCATCGCCGACAACGCGGGCGGTATCGCCGAGATGGCGCATCTCGACGCCAAGGTCCGTGAGCGTACCGACGCGCTTGACTCGCTCGGCAATACCACCGCCGCCACCGGCAAGGGTTTTGCCATCGGCTCTGCCGCGCTGACCGCGCTTGCCCTGATCGCATCCTTTATCGACCAGGTCAAGCTGCAGCTGCCCTCTTTCAGCCTCGAACAGCTCAACCTTACAAATCCCAATGTCATGGTCGGCCTGTTCGTCGGCAGCGTGCTCCCCTTCATCTTTGCCGCGCTGACCATGGAATCGGTCGGCAAGGCTGCGCAGGGGATTGTCGTAGAAGTGCGCAGACAGTTCAAGGAGATCGTCGGTCTGATGGACGGCAAAGCGGAACCGGATTACGCGTCCTGCGTCGGTATCTGCACCTCTGCCGCCCAGCGTGAGATGATTATCCCCTCTGTGCTGGCGGTCGTGGCTCCCATTATCGCCGGATTCTTCCTCGGTGTTTACGGCGTGGCCGGTATGCTGCTCGGTTCTACCATCACCGGCTTTATCCTCGCCATTATGCTCGCCAACGCGGGCGGCGCGTGGGACAACGCCAAAAAGCACATTGAAGCCGGCAATCTCGGCGGCAAGGGAAGCGAAGCGCACAAAGCGGCCGTCGTCGGCGACACGGTCGGCGACCCGTTCAAAGACACGTCCGGTCCTGCCATCAACATACTGATTAAGCTTGTTTCCATATCTGCGATCGTATTCCTGACGCTGATTCTGTCGATCGCACTGGTGTAAATTCGCGCATGTTTTTCCCTCTTAAAAGCTCCGGGGCAGCCGCCCCGGGGCTTTTTTGTAAGCTTGGCGTTTCCCCCAAAAGCTAGCCCCGTAGAGTTTTTATAAAACCCCGAGATTGCAAACCCCCTTAATCCCTTATAGTATGCGGGTTTACGCATATACATGCGAAGAATTTAACCCAAAGACCTTGACAAGCCGTCTCAAAAAGCGGATAATGAAGGCAACAAAATTGATAGAGGAGGCACATACACATGGAACCCAAAATCTATAACCCTGAAGACATTAAACCCTTTGGCAGCGGCGACTATGAATCCAGACTCCTGCTTGACAACCTGATGGCCGGCGAAAAGGCTGTCAATGTCAATCACGGCACGGTATGCCCGGGCGGCGGCACCGGCAAGGTCGGCGACAAGGGCGGCGTCCATGAAAAGGGCGAAGTCTATTTCGGCGTTTCCGGCGAGGCCGACGTATATCTCGACGGCGTACCCTACCTCATGAAGCAGGGCACCCTCATCTATATTCCGGGCGGCTGCTATCACTTTATTGTCAACCGCAGCAAGACCGAGCCTTTCGTTCTGCTCACCATTTGGGGCGACGAGAAGGACAACGATACCCATGAAGCCCGCATTAAGGAGTGGGGTACCTCTTACAAGAGAGTGGACGAGTAATCCAGCATCCCAGAATACATATGACGAAAAGGCGCAGCCGCAAGGCTGCGTTTTTTTGTCTGCGTATGGGCGGAGATTAGGCGCCGGGCGATAGATGACCCGTCAGAGGCGCGGGACACGCAGAGAAAAACGGTCCGA
>USJY01000083.1 GCA_900555065.1 uncultured Eubacteriales bacterium | reverse complement strand
GAATGCGGGGCGTCTGTGCGTGAAATTAGCAGGGCTGGAACTATTACATAAAAAGGGCTAACTGATTAATGGCAGCGGGTCAATGGGTACGCCGTCCGCTTCAATGACAAAGTGGACATGGTTGCCGTACGCCCAACCGGTCGCGCCGACCAGGCAGATGGGCTGACCCTGCCCGACCATCTGGCCGGTCTCAACGAGCACCGCGCTGCAGTGGGAATACCGGGAGGTAATGCCGTTGCCGTGGTCGATCCATACGTTGTAGCCGTGGCCGCCGCCGCTCCAGCCGGCGTAGATGACCTGGCCCGAGTCGGTCGCATAAATCTCGGTACCGTAGGAGGCCGCGATATCCAGGGCATTGTGATAGTGGTCGCTGCGCCAGTCGCTGAAATATGCCGTCAGCATACCGCCGTTGACCGGCCACAGGTAGTTTCCGGAACCGTAGCTGCCACTGGCGTTCGCCGTCACTTTCTTGGTTCCGATCAGTTTCACTTCATTGACAGGCTCTTTCAGGACAGTCTCAGATTTGATCTCACGGGATACTTCCACCCCGTCTACAAGAATCAGATCCGCGATGATCTCGCGTTCTCCCACTTCGCCGCGGGTGACGACCTGCTCCATCCCGTTCCACAAATCAGCGCTCTCAGAAACCGTAGTCTCATAGGGGACTTCCTCCACATAGGAGACCGTTCTGCGTACAATGACGCTGAGCATGGGCTGACTGCTGGGAACCAGAATGCGTCTGCCGGCGGCAAGATTGTCGATGTCTACGTTCGGGTTCAGGTTTTGGATTGTGCGGTCGTCCACATTGAACGAACTTGCGATAGTAGATACGCTGTCGTCTTCCTTGACGCTGTATTCTATGACCGGGGTCTCGCTGGACAGAAGTTTATTGCGCATTTCGCTGATGGTCATTTCAAACTGTTCGGAATAGACCCCGTACTGGATCTGTACATCTTTGTTGAAGTCGACCGTCTCGTTTTCGACTCCGGTCGCATAGGGGCTCTTGAGGTTCTCAAGCATTTCGCGGATCGCGCTTTCATTTGCATACGTGCCGATGATCTGGCCGTCTACATACAGCGCGTAGGTTTTTCCGATCCGGTCGGTCGATATTTCGGCAATATAGCCGGAGATCTCCTCAGGTTCGGATATCTTGGACTTGGGCACAAGGCCCAGTTTATACACAGGCTCCGCCGCGAGCTGATAGGCGTCGTTTATGCGAGAGGAAACCGTCCTTTCCGCTTCGGCTTTCGCCGTTTCAAAGGAGGCCCTGTCGGACACATAGCCGATGGTCTCCCCTTCAAGCGTCACCTCGATTCCGATCGTATAGGCGGAAAACAGCGCCATTACGCCCACCACCATGGCGACGGACAGCGGAATCAAAATATAACGGGACAGGTAGGAAACTGCCGAGAAGGTCCTGCGCACGCCCTGCGCAAAGTGAAACCCCAGCTTGCGGATGAAAGAGCCGGGATCGTCGAACAGCTCGTCGCGCAAAAAGGAAAAACCCTCCGCAAAGCGATTCCGCAGGTTTTCGACAAAGGACGCAAGCGCCGCGCGCATACGGGCAAGCCCTTCTGACAACGCGCTCCGGCGGGCCTTTCCGCCCCCGTCCCCGCGCGAAGGCGCGCCTGCCTGCTCACGCGTAAGGTACAGCGGCGACAGAGCCGGCTGCGCCAGCGAACGCTTCCTTTTTTTCTTTACATGCTTTTTTGCCGCCGGCCTTACCGAAGCTGCGCGCTTCGCGTATTTCCGGGCCAAACTCGCATCGTGCTTCACCATTTTGGATAAACTCCCTTCGCGGGCAAAGGTTACAATTTGATTACAACTAGTTACATTTTAATATAGAATGACCGAAATGGCAAGGATCATACGTATTTGTTCAAGAAAAGTTTACGATTATAAAACAGCGGGCTTCCGAAAATCCGGAAGCCCGCTCGCATGCAGCGCCTGTCAAGGCGATACGAACAGTTCGGGGTCTACGACCTCGCCATTGTACTGAATTTCAAAATGGACGTGGATGCCGGTGGCGTTGCCCGTCATCCCCATGTATGCAATCGGCTGGCCCTGGCCGACAAGCTGGCCGGTTTCGACCAGTACCGCGCTGCAGTGGGAATAGCGGGAGGTAAATCCGTTGCCATGGTCGATCCATACGTTATATCCGTAGCCGCCTTCGTTCCAGCCGGCGGTGATGACCCGCCCGGAATCGGTTGCGACAAGGGTGGTATTGTAGCTATCCGCAATGTCCAGCGCCGTGTGCGCGTGGGTACCCCGCCAATCTCCAAAGCGGCCGGTGACAAGACCGCCGCTCGGCACGGGCCAGATCATCGAACCGGTGCTGTAGCTCCCGTCCTCTCCGATCGGAATCTGTTTTGTGCCGACGAGCCTGATTTCCGTGACGGGCTCCTGCACCGTCTCCGTGTGCTGGATTTCACGGTCCGTTTCCACGCCGTTTATGAGCAGGATATCGGCCGTCACCCGGCGCAGGCCCGGCTCGCCCGTCGTGACAACCTGTTCCATACCCTCCCACAGGTCGGCGCTCTGTGAACTTTTGACCTCGTATGGTATCTCCTCCTCATACGACACGGTACGCCGGATGACGACGTTGAGCAGCGGGTCGCTGCCCGGCACAAGAATGCGTTCGCCGGAGGAGAGGTTGTCCGCATCCAGCTCGGGGTTGAGATTCAAAATCAGTTTATCATCCACATTCAGCGAGCGCGCGATCGTCTCCAAATCCTCATCCTGCTTTACGCTGTATTCCACGACGGGGCTGTCGCTCGACAGCAGGCGGTTGCGCATTTCCTTTAGCGTCAGCTCAAACTCCTCGGAGTAAACCCCGTACTGAATCTGTACGTCGTTGAGAAAATCGACCGTTTCATTCGCCTCGCCCGTTACATAAGGGCGCTTTATATTTTCCAGCATTTCCTCTATGGCGCTCTTTCTCGCATAGGTTCCCACGAGCTGTCCGTCCACATAAAGCGCGTAGGACTTGCCGAGGCGGTCCGTTGAAATTTCGGCGATATACTCCTGCACCGTCTCTGTTTCAACAAGTTCGGAGCGCGGCACAAGCGCTACGGAATAGACGGGCTGCACGTCCAGCTTGTAGGAGTCGTTAATCCGCGCCGAGACGATCTGTTCCGCGCCCGACTGCGCCTGCTCAAAAGAGGCCACGTCCGCCATATAGCCGATGGTTTCGCCGTCGAGCGTAACCTTGACGCCGATGGTATAGGCGGAAAAGAGGGCGGCGGCGGCGATGACCATCATCACCGAAAGGGGCAGCAGCACGAACCGGGATATGCGGGAGAAAAACCTGCCGACGCCGCCAAAGCCGCGGCCGATATGGTAGCCTGTTTTCCGAAGGAAGGACGCGGGATCCTCATACAGCTCCCCACGCAGGACGGAAACGGCGTCCGCAGTTTTCGCGGAGAGTTTTGAAAATGCGTTTCCAATATATTGTCCGGCACGGTACAGTACGCCGCGCTTTTTCTCGGCCGGCTTCGGCCCGGGCAACGGCGACAGCGCAGGATAGGAGAGATAATAGACCTTCTTTTTTCTGCGCCGGCGCTTCCCGGCATGGGCCGCCTGTGCGGCCGGCCGCCGTTTTTCATATTTTTTCAAAAGCTTTGCGCTGTGTCTCGCCATTGATATTGCCTCCACGGGACAGATGATTACAAAACGGTTACAAGCAGTTACATTTTAGAATATTTATGCCGGAATTACAACCCCCATTTCCCAAAATTCAAGAATTGTTCAGGGTTTTACCATATTTTCGAAAGCAGCGACGCGGCGAAAACAAAAGCCGCTCCGGCAGTGCGGAGCGGCAACGAGAGGGCGCGTTCTATGCGGAGCGTATATCCTGCAGCGAGGTGTTTACGCTGTGATGTATCGGCTTCCACTCCACCTTTTTGAATAGGGCCACAATGGATATGGGCACATAGGTGGCCAAAAACAGCGGAAAGGTAAAGCAGTAGAGAATTTTCTTATAATTTTTGCAGTGGATCTGTTTCCACTCCGTCACCGTTGTGAGCAGGCCCATGCAGAACAAAGTTCCGTATGCGAACAGGGCCGCTTTCAGCAGAGACATGAGCCACAGGCCAAAGCCTCCGCCCGGCAGGAGCAGGTTAAAGAGCGCGACGCCGATATTGACAACGCCGACGGCCAGAGTGAACAGAATGACGGGAAAGATGGTGAGCGTAAGGTCGATTCCGGAAAAACCGTTTTTTGCGATGGACCGGAAGAGCTGGCCGCCGTAATTGAAAAAGACCTGAAAATAGCCTTTGGCCCAGCGCATGCGCTGGCGGCAGGACTGGCGAAGGGTGACCGGCTGCTCGTCGTATACGATAGCGGAGCCGCAGTAGGCGATACGCTCGCCCTGTATCACGCTGTCGATCGTGAACTCGATGTCCTCCGTGAGCAGAAAATGCTTCCAGCCATGGTTGCGCTCCATGATCTCGTGGTGGACGAGAAATCCCGTACCGGAGACGGCGCAGCTGGTGCCGAGGAGCATACGCGCATTGTTAAGGAACTTCGATTCGCGCTGGAACCACAACGCGTAACCGGCTGAAATCCAGTTGCTGCCGCAGTTTTTGGAGTTGCGGTAGCTGGTGACAATCCGATGCCCGGCGCCAAAAACCTTGTTCATCTCCAAGATATAGTTCTCGTCGAGCAGGTTGTCCGCATCGAACACAAAATAGCCGTCGTATCGCTTTTCGGGGAAGGCGGCGCGTATTTTCTCATAGAGGAATTTCAGGGCGTAGCCCTTGCCCACGTTCTGCTTGTTAAAGCGCTCCCAAACGACTGCGCCCGCCGCGCGCGCGACGGCGGCCGTTCTGTCCGTGCAGTTGTCGGCGACCACATAGGTGTCCACAAGCTCGCCCGGATAGTTTTGATTGCGTATGCTCTGGATGAGATTTGCGATTACCGCCTGTTCGTTGCGCGCTGAAATGAGCACTGCAAACCGGTGCTTCGGCGCGTCGGGCAGCCTGAGGGGCTTGCGCACCAGAACGACTATGACATACACGATCTGATAAGAATAGCAGAGCATAAACAGAATGCCCACAACACCGTTCAATGTGTCTAATAGTTCCATTGTTTGTCCTTTCCTTGTTGAATACAGGGGCTGCTCAAAAGGCAAAAAAAATACCCCTTTCAACAGAATGTGATATTGAAAAGAGTATACAAATGAATGTTCAATTATTTATCAATTTTGACTACGGCGGCCCAGCGCGAATACGGCAGTCACCATCGCGCCGCTTGTGCGGCTGTTTGCAATCTTGAGATAGCCGCCGTGTTTTTCGCAAAGCAGCTTGCATATGTTCAGGCCCAGCCCGAAATGCGTGTCCTCTTCCGAGGGGCGGCCCCGGTAGTACGGCGCGGCGGCCTGACGCAGGTCCTCCTGCAGAAAGCCTTTGCCATCGTCCGTGACGACGAGGACGAGCTCCTGCCCGTCGCGGGAACAGTCCACCTGAATGGACCCGCTTGCAAACCGGACGGCGTTGGACATCATATTCTCAAACACCTGCATGACGACTTCCGCATCCACCTGTAAAATCCCGTCGAGACATGCGTTGAACTGCAGGCGCATATCCGCTTCTCGGCACAGGATTTCCGCCGTTGAACGGAGCGTGGCGGCGAGCTTCTCTCCTTCCACAGGCCCCGGATCGACTGTGATGTCCTCCAGCCGATACAGCGTATTCATGGCGGAAACGTAGTTTTCCAGCCGGTTGATGTGGTCCGACATGGTGTTGACCGTACTGATCAGCTTCTCCTTGGGATAGCGGTCCACCGGGATGTATTTTCGCAGCATATCGGTATAGCCGCGCAGTACGGTAAGCGGCGTGCGCAGGTCGTGGGAAAACGACGCGTTGAGCCGCCGGCGTTCCTCTACAAACCGCCACATTTTGCGGTTGTTCTGTTCGAGAGACGCGCGCATGTCGTTGTATGAACGGCACAGCCTGCCCAATTCGTCCTGACTGTCGTAGTCGATAACAAAACGCAGGTCGTTCGCGGCGATCTTCTCCGCGCCCTCGTGCAGCAGCGAGACCGGACGCTGCAGCTTATTGCGGTAAAACAGCAGACTGGCCAGAATCGAACAGCCGATGAACACAAGCGGCAGGGTGATAATCCGCAATGTGCCGAGCAGGCCGTTCCAGAACTGGTCGACAGAAGATAGGTTTTGATAAGGCGAGTAGACTACGCCGTAATTGTTGTATATATCGAGCTGATAGGGGTCGGCCGGGTCAAAATAGTTCATATAAAGGTTCTGCTGCAGCTTGCTGTACAGTTCAAGCAGAAGCACGCTGATCAGCGTCGCGATCAGGATGAAGACGAGCGTGTACAGCACAAACGACTGCTTGAGCGACATATTCCGGAAAAACCTCTTTATTTTACCCACTTGTAGCCCA
>USJY01000082.1 GCA_900555065.1 uncultured Eubacteriales bacterium | reverse complement strand
CCACTTCGCAATGGTGCAGCGTCGCGGCGCTTGCGGCCGGGCTTTGGCTGCTGCTGCGCCGAAGAAAGACCGATGCAGGTCCGTCTATGCAATAGCGCGGGCGGGTTTACTGTTTTAAAGTGATATTACGAATATAAATCCACTTCGGCAACCGCGGCGGGATTTGGGCTGGCGTTCGCTGTGCGGCGCTGTGGAAACAGGCATGCGGGCGGCGCGGCGCCGAATGGTCTCGGCCTGTGCCGCAGGGCCGCGGCGGGAACGCAGGACGGAAAGCCCCGGCGCTGCGGGACATACCCAAAAGACGCCGCCATTTATTTCAACAAAATTTATCCGATCCGTATTCATTCAAACCGCGCGGCCGGCGGCGGCCGGCGCGCATAAGGGAGGGAATGCAGATGAATCCTGTCGGCATCTGGGTCCGGCGCGACCCTGGCAGGCCGGCCCGCGAAGCGCTGCTGCTGGAATGCCTTGGCGGCTATGCGTCCGCATACGGGCTGCCTGTGCCTGCGGCGGAGGACATTATCCGCCCCGGACCGGGACGAAAGCCTTATCTGCGCGGCAATCCCTTTTTATTTTCCATATCGCACAGCGGCGAATACTGGGCCTGCGCCGTGGGCGCGGCGCCGGTCGGGCTGGATATACAGCTGCGCCAGCCCTGCAACTACAGGGATATCGCAAGACGCTTTTTTACGACAGAGGAGCAGGACTATCTGCGGCCGCGCGGCGCGGAAGCGTTTTTTGACCTGTGGGCCGCAAAGGAAAGCTACATCAAACGGCGCGGCGCGGACATGCGCATGCTGCGAAGCTTTTCTGTGGTGCGCGACGGCGCGCTTATCTGCCCGGACGAAGGCGCGCAGCTGCGGCTTTTCCGCTGTCTTCCAGGCTACAGCATGTGTCTGTGCGCAGCCGAAACGCAAGGCGCTGCGTTTCATTTTGCATAATGAACAAATTTTTGGGCACAATACAGCCGGGTATTTCAATAAAGGAGGTACGCGGCATGGACGCCTATAAAGAACGCCTGGAACAGCTCAAACAGGAGTCGGCCCGGGAACTCGGCGTAAACCTGAACCAGACCAAGGACATTACGGCCCGTGAGGCCGGCAGCGTCGGCGGACGCATGGTTCAGAAGATCTTTGATTCGTACAAGAAATAAGCAAAAAAAGCTGCCGGACGAATATGGATTCGTCCGGCAGCTTTCGTTATATGCGGTATAAGCTGTTTTCCATTATTTAGTGCAGCCATGAGAAAGATATGGTATGATATCTACATAAAACCACATGCGCATGACAGTACAGCGGAGGTAGACTATGGAAAGGCGCAAAGGCTTGTGTGTATCCATACTGGGCGCAGTTGTTTTCGCCGTGGGCGCGGGGGTGCTCGCATCGTCCGGCGTACAGTACCGGGCGTATAACGCCATATTGGGCGCGGCGCTTGCCTCTGCCGGCGCGGCGCTGATGTACCTGAGCCGGCGCATTCGCCGCCGCCGGCTGGAAGACCCTGCGTACTGCCCGGAGCTGGACGCGGGCCTGCGGGACTTTGCCGCCGCGCGCAAGGCGGCCGCGGCCGGCGGGAATCCCGAGTCCATGGATGCACCCGCGCTCGGGCGGATCGTGTTCATGCAGGCAAAGGTACAGGCGCAGATGCTGGCGAACAGCCCGGTCTGCGCGCCGCCGTCGCATATCGGCTATATGCGCTGCTACGCCGCGGCCTACGCCGTCAATTTCAGCTTATCCGCCGCGTTTTTGGACCGGTATCTTTCGGCAGGGCGGGCAAACGCCGTGATGCGGCTGGCCTGCGACCCGCTGTTTGACGAGTACGGCTTCCGCATATGCGTATCGGTCCAGGAGCTTGCCGCCCGTATGCCGGACAGCCTGCGCAGAGCGGGCGCGACGGAGGCGGGAAAACGCTATCCCGCCCGCGCCTATGAGCTGGAACTGACCCGGTTCACAGCGCGTTTGCTCGAGGGCGAGCCCGCTCTGTTTTACCAGCGTGCGCTTCGCACGCAGGTGCGGCGCTGGATACGCCAGGAATACCTGCCGCGCGATTTTCGCCTGTGCGCGCCGGAGACGGACGAACCGGCCCTGTACCGGGAGTACATCTATTCGACATAGCCCGCGTATCGCCCGCCTTTCGCACGCCGCCCTGCGGCAGGCGGCAAAAATGCGCCGCGCCGGGAAGGGCGGCGCCGCGCGAAGAAGATAGACGCAGAAGAAATAACGAAGGCGCCAGAGTTCTGGCGCCTTCGCCGCGTTCTATTCAGTTTCCGTTCCTGTAATAGTTGATCAGGCATCCCGCAAGGATGATCCTGCGTTCGTCGTCCGTCAGCCCCGCAAGGCGCAGCGTAAACGGTGTGAGCGCGCCGGAGGCGTCTACGGCGTAGGCCGGAATTTCGTCTCTGGCCTGCTCAACCGCGGCCCGGATCCCCGGCACAAACAGGTACTGGCCGACTGTAAAGGGGATTTCGTCGCACAGGAAGGGCAGCATGCCCCAGTTGATGAGGTTTGAGCGGTAGCGCTTGGTCGCGTATTCCCTGGCGACGTTCGCAAACGTGCCCAGGACTTTCTGACAGGAGGCCGCCTGCTCGCGCGCCGAACCGTCGCCGGGACGCACGGCGTAGACTACGCTGCCGACGCCGGTATTCTCCAGCGTCAGGTTTCCGTCGATCGTCTTTGCCGCGGCAAGGGCCGCCAGCAGCGCCTCGTCCTGAATCTCAGCCCCGCTAAGGCGCGCCTGCTCGAGCGCCTGCACCGCCTTGGCTCTGCCGACATAGGCCGGGTCCTTGCGCGAAAGGGTGAACTCTGCAAGGCGCAGGGGATTGGAACGGTAACTCGAAGTCTCGCCCGACGGGATCAGTTCGTCGGTCGTCGTCACCGGGTCGGTAATGAGCGAAGCGACGAAGAGCAGCAGGTTTTCCGCAAGCGGCTGCATGGCGGGCCAGTCTGCGATATTGGGTCCGAACTGCAGCTCCGCCTGCGGCTGCGGCCGGCCGCAGCCGTCGTACACCCGCGCGCTGTAGACGCTCTGGTCAAAGAAGTATTTCGGGTTTTCATAACGCACGTCAAGGTCGGTCGCCGGCGTGAGCACGCCGCCCCTTGCCGCCGTTGCCGCAATACTGCGCGCATCCATAAGCGCGACGGAGGCGATCTGGCCGTCGCCGGGCTTGGAACCCTCGCGGTTGGGGAAGTTGCGGGTGGTGTGGCGTATGCTCAGCGCGTTGTTGGCCGGCACGTCGCCCGCGCCGAAGCAGGGGCCGCAGAAGGCGGTGCGGATGACCGCGCCCGCCGTCATGAGCCGGGCCATCACGCCGTTTCGAGTCAGTTCAAGATTGACCGGCTGGCTCGACGGGTATACGCTCAGTCCAAACGCGCCGCTGCCGACGCGCGCGCCGGCCAGGATATCGGCCGCGTCGCACAGGTTTTCAAACGTGCCGCCGGCGCAGCCCGCTATGACGCCCTGCTGGACGAGGAGCTTTCCGTCTTTGACCTTGTCGCGCAGGGTGAAGCGGACCTTGCCGCCGAGCTGGCGCGCGCCGTCCTCCTCCACTTTCGCGAGGATATCGCCAAGGTTGGCGTTGAGCGTTTCAATGGGATAGACATGGCTCGGGTGGAAGGGCATGGCGATCATGGGCCGGACCCTGGACAGGTCGATGGTGACCAGCCCGTCGTAATAGGCGACGGGACCCGGCGCAAGCGGCGCGTAGTCCTGTTCGCGGCCGTGGACGGCGTAGTAGTCCCGGATCGTATCATCGGTCCGCCAGATCGAGGAGAGGCAGGTCGTCTCGGTCGTCATCACGTCGATACCGATCCGGTAATCGGCCGACAGATGCGCCACGCCGTCGCCCACAAACTCCAGCACCTTGTTCTTTACATACCCGCTCTCAAACACTGCGCCGATCAGGGCCAGCGCCACGTCCTGCGGACCGACGCCGGGCTGCGGGCTGCCTGTCAAATGCACGCAGACGACCTGCGGCATGTCAATATCATACGTGCGGCGCAGCAGCTGCTTGACGAGCTCCGGGCCGCCCTCGCCGATCGCCATGGTGCCAAGCGCGCCGTAGCGGGTGTGGCTGTCCGAGCCCAGGATCATCTTCCCGCAGCCGCTCATGCGCTCGCGCATGTACTGGTGGATTACGGCCTGGTGCGGCGGTACGAAGATACCGCCGTATTTGCGCGCGGCCGAAAGGCCGAACATATGGTCGTCCTCATTGATGGTGCCGCCCACTGCGCACAGGGAATTGTGGCAGTTGGTGAGCACGTAGGGGATGGGGAATTCGGTAAGTCCGCTCGCGCGCGCGGTCTGGATGATGCCGACATAGGTAATGTCGTGCGAAGCGAGCGCGTCGAACCGGATACGCAGCTTGTCCATACCGGCGGCGGTATTGTGCTCTGAAAGGATGCGGTAGGCCATTGTCGCCCGCCGCGCGGCGTCCTTGTCGGGCGCGGCGCCGGTCTTTTTCCGCACGATCGAAGCCGCGTCCGCACCGTCGGGAATCCACTCGTTCCCGCCCAGCAGGTACGCGCCTGTATTATGTACTGTAACCATATAAACAGCTCCTCTTTTTTACTGCCTTTTAGTTTACCACAGCCGGCGGTCCTTGTAAAGCGGCGGCGGCCGATTTTATCAGCCGCCGCCGCTTGCCGCAAGGGACTCGTTTTCCCGCCTTCGCGCGCGCACGGCGCGCGGAATGACGCGGATTTGTATTCTATGGCTGCCCGGACTCCGTCATCAGCTGTCTGGGCCTGGCCCTTTTCATGGACAATGCGATGACGGCGGACGTGATTGCGTAGACGGCCAGTACCGCGCCCGCGCCCGTCAGAATGGAAAGGGCTATCGTCGTGCCGTCAAAGGCGCGCACGCCCTGTGCGACGTATACGCCCGCTGCCGCGCCGAACAGCGCGGGCAGAAGCATGCTCAGCGCGTTGCCCGCAACAGTCAGTCCCGCGGCTTTTCCCCACGGCATGCCGCAGACATAGTACACGCCGAAGGTGCGCCGGTTCGCCGCGAATAGTATGATCCCGTATCCGCCTACGCCCAGCGTCAGCAGCACGGCCGCCACCGAGGCGTGCATGAAATAGATGCTGCCGCCCCCGGACTTGTAGTTCTGCATATACGTATCGGTCAGCCGCCGTGCGCTCTGCACGCCGCCAAGCCCGGTTAACGCAGCGTTTATGTCCGCCGCAGTAATGTCCGCTTCCGCCTGCGGGAACAGGTAGTAACAGGGCGTGGACGTCGCATCAAAATGGCTTTTCCCGTTGTGCAGAATATCGGGGATATACCCCGGCGTGTGCAGGCCGGATCCGGATTGCTCGCTTCTGTCGCGCAGCGGCTCGAGCACGTTCGTAATGTCCCCATAGCCAGAGCTGAAACAATCATTGGCCTGGCTGTAGCCCATGATGTTGTATGCGTTTTCAGCGATCACGCCGACCACCTCGAACGTCCGCTTGTGCCAGTCCGCAATAGACGTCCCCACCGGCAGGCCCTGCTCGTCCACGCCGAGGTCCGCCGTACCCAGGTTTAGGCAAACCTCGTATTCAAACTGTGAACCGAGCGGCAATATCTCCTCCATATACGGCGGTATGATACAGGGGATCACGCCCTGTTCGTCCGTCTTGTCATACTCGGCCAGCGGCGCCCAGCTCCCTTTGCTGAGCAGGATGGGTTCAGCCTCGGCAAAGCCGCGGTCGACCTGGCATACATACAGGAACTGCTCGCTGTTCTCGTCCACAGCATCCTTCTGCGTCAGCATCCGAAAGCGCAAACGCCCGACCGGTACGCCGAGCTGCGCAAGCCTTGCCTCCAATTCCTGATTCAGAGGATGCTCAAGCGGGTTTATCTGCCGCTCAAAAGCATCGGTATTGATCGTGGAGACCGTACTGTTATTGAGATGAACGCTATACATATCGTTCGGGAACACCCGGTTGATATAACGCTCCATTTTGCCAGCGTCGTACACATAGGTCATGGCGTAGGCGAGGGTAAAGGCCGTCGCCAATGAAAGAAAAACGATCGATACGGTACGCCAGATATTTTTGCGGTAGAGAAAGGAGAGCAGGTACAGGCCCTTGCCCGCGCCCGGTTCGTCCTTTGTCTGCGCGGCCCTGTCGCGGTCCGGGCCAGTATCCGCGCGCCCGGCCCGGACAGAGCGCCCGGCGAGGGCGCGCACCTGGCCAAGGCTCGCCAGCGCGGCAAAACAGTACAGCGCTGCGAACAGCAGGATAAAATCGACCGCGCGAAAGGGCATGTACCTCAATATCAGCCCGGAGTGCTTGATAAAGGGCAATGCGCCCGCACAGCTGATGGCAAAGGCGGCGAGGGTGTACACGGCAAGCTCGGCGAGCAGGATGGCGGCGATCTTTCCGCCCGTCGCGCCCAGCATTTTATAGGTAAGATACTGCCGGCGGTTCTCCCGCAGGAAAAAGG
>USJY01000081.1 GCA_900555065.1 uncultured Eubacteriales bacterium | reverse complement strand
CTCGTTGCGGTAATCCATATCCCGATAGTTGATGTTCAACAGCTCCAGATCGTCGCTTTCAAACGTAATTTTCACCTTATCGCTCGTCAAAAGTTCCGCCCGCATGTAATCAGCCACCCATCTCGGAAATCCGCATTATTTTATGTATGTATTACATTATATGCACAATTCGCTTTTTTTGCATTAGGGGATTGATGGAAACCGAAAGTTTTCGTGCGGCGGCGCGCAAAGTTGGAATTTTGTTTGACAGCAAAGCCGTCGTTCGCCGCGTATTGTCCGCATCTTTCCGCCCCGGCGGCAATCTGTCACGGTACGGCTGTTTGCGCGGTATTTCAGGCAATTTAAGCGTCTGTTTACAGGTGTTTTGCGCCTGTCCGCGGGCAGGGCGGCAAAGCGTGCGGACGCGAGTATTTCCAAGGGACTGAAAGTTTTAGAAAAACCGCGCGATGGAATATTGAAATACAATTTAGTGGTTGATATAATTTTTATCGTAAACAACCCTAATTAAAAAACAACTCTATTTAAAAAGGAAGATCGTTATGTTACAACCAGTCAAAAAGTCCAGGCTGTCCAGTGAAGTAATCGATCAGATATCCCAGTCCATTTTACGGGGGGATTACAAACCGGGGCATAAGCTGCCGCCTGAACGTGATCTTGCGAATCAGTTGGGCGTCAGCCGCACAGTGGTCCGTGAAGCCCTTCGCAGTCTAGAGATCATGGGGCTGGTTGAGTCTCAGATTGGCGGAGGCACTTTTGTCAAGGAACACACGATTGAGAACGTGCTGACGCCAATTGCAAATTATTTCTCGTCCGACGACAGCGTTGTCGATGAGATCATTGAAACCAGGAAAATTCTTGAGCCGGAGATGGTCAAGCTTGCGGCGCAGCGTGCGACGGAGGAGGATATCGAGCACATCCGGGCGTCGATTGCGCAGATGGAGCAGGAAGTCAAAATGGGCCTTTCGGGGATCAACGGCGATACTGCGTTCCACTTTGCGGTCGCCAACGCTACGCACAACAGCGCCATGCAGAAAATTCTTTCGCTGATAGCCGACCTGCTGCACTATACTATGAAGGTTTCCATGCGTGCGGAACCTGAGCGGGAAGTGACGATTCAGGGCCACAAAAAGGTGTTGGAAGCGATTGAGGCCAGGGATCCGGTGCTTGCGAGCGAATACATGCGCGAACACTTGGAAATGAGTCACGCGCGCATCAAGCGGCATAACGACATGATCGGCCGCAATATCAGCGACGGCCCGTCTGAAACCTAAGCGTACCAAAACAGATTTACAATATAGTAGGAGGAACGAACATGACTTACGGAGAAAAAGCCATTATCAAGCACAAGGAATGGAAAGGCAAGATTAAATATGAGAGCAAAGCTTCGGTAGCGACGGCGGAAGACCTGTCGATCGCCTATACGCCGGGCGTTGCCGCTCCTTGTCTGGAGATCAGCAAGGATGTGGATCTGTCCTACGAATACACCGGCCGCGGCAATCTCGTCGCCGTTATCACGGACGGTACCGCCGTTTTGGGCCTTGGCGACATCGGCCCGGAAGCCGGCATGCCGGTTATGGAAGGCAAATGCGTCCTGTTTAAGGCCTTTGGCGACGTGGACGCCATCCCTCTGTGCGTACGCAGCAAGAGCGTTGACGATATTGTAAAGGTAGTATCCCTGCTCGCCGGCAGTTTCGGCGGCATCAACCTGGAAGACATTTCTGCGCCGCGTTGCTTTGAAATTGAGAGAAGACTCAAGGAAGTCTGCGATATCCCCATCTTCCATGACGACCAGCACGGCACCGCGGTCGTAACCGTCGCGGCTGCGATCAACGCGCTCAAGATTGTGAATAAGAAGCCGGAGGACGTAACCGTTGTCGTCAATGGCGCCGGCGCGGCTGGTATTGCCTGCTCCCGTCTGCTCCAGGCCATGGGCGTAAAGGATATCATTCTTCTTAACTCCAAGGGCATTGTATACGCCGGCAAGGAAGGCCTGAACTCCGAGCTGCAGCTGTACGCGCCCGAAACCAATCCGAGAATGGTCAAGGGCGGCCTGAAGGAAGCTCTTGTCGGCGCCGACATTTTCCTTGGCGTATCCGTGCCGGGTATCGTGGACGAGGCGATGGTCAAGTCCATGAACCGCGATCCGATCATCTTTGCCTGCGCCAACCCCGTTCCGGAGATCATGCCGGACATCGCGAAAGCCGCCGGCGCAAAGGTCATCGGCACCGGCCGCAGCGACTTCCCGAACCAGATCAATAACGTGCTCGCGTTCCCGGGCATTTTCAGAGGCACTTTCGACGTTCGCGCCAGGGACATTAACGACGCGATGAAGATCGCGGCGGCCAAAGCGATCGCCGGTCTCGTTTCCGATGACGAGCTCAACCCGGATTACATCATTCCGAAGCCGTTTGACACCAGAGTCAGAGACGCCGTGGCCAAGGCTGTGGCGCAGGCGGCGAAGGACAGCGGCGTAGCGCGTCTCTAATTTCGTTTGTCCATGCAACTGAGGAAGCTGCAATTTATTGCCGCTTCCTCATGCAACGCTTATTCATATATTTACATACTTAGGAGGTTTACCTATGGAAGCAAAAGAAATGGTAGCGAGCCTGGTAGAAAAATCCAGAATCGCGCAGAAGCAGCTGGAAAAATTCAACCAGCAGCAGATCGACGACATCGTCAGAGCGATCGCCAAGGTCGTCTATGACAATGCCGAGCCTCTGTCCCGTCTGGCGGTAGACGAGACCAGAATGGGTGTTTACGAGCATAAAGTCGCCAAGTGCAAAGGCAAGTCCAAGATCATTTGGGGCAACCTGAAAGGGAAAGTCTCCGTCGGTATCGTAGACCGCAATGAGGAGACCGGCATCACGGTAATCGCCCGTCCGGTCGGCGTCGTAGGCGCTATCACGCCCTGCACCAACCCTGTCGTCACCCCGATGTGCAACGCCATGTTCGCCATCAAGGGCCGCAATACCGTCATCATCTCGCCGCATCCGCGCGCCAAGAAACTGACGGCGCAGCTCGTCGCCATGTTCAATGAGGCCATCAAGCCCCTGGGCGCGCCTGAGAACGTCATTCAGTATATCGATCCTCCCTCTGTCGAAGCGTCTTCCGAACTGATGAAGCAGGTTGACGTAGTCGTTGCGACCGGCGGCATGGCCATGGTCAAATCCGCGTATTCCAGCGGCAAGCCCGCCTATGGCGTCGGCGTTGGCAACGTCCAGTGCATCATCGACCGCGGTATGGACATCTCCGTTGCGGTTCCCAAAATCCTCGAAGGCAGAGCCTTTGACAACGGCATTATCTGCTCCGGCGAGCAGACGATCATCGCGCCGAAGGAAGAGTATGACGCGATCATGGCCGAAGCGCAGAAGAACGGCGCGGTCTATGTGACCGATCCGGCCCAGAAGCAGGCGCTGCGCGACACCATCTTCCCGGGCGGCGTAATGAATAAAGACCTCGTCGGCGTCAGCGCCGGGTAGCTGAAGCCGCGGGTATCAGCGTACCCGCCGACACCCGTGTCATCCTCATCGAGGCCGACGGTTACGGCAAGGCCGACATCCTCTCCAAAGAGAAGATGTGCCCGGTAATCTCCACCTATCGTTACGATACTTTTGAGGAAGGCGTGGAAATCGCCCAGGCCAACCTCGAAGTCGACGGCAGGGGCCACAGCGTGAGCATCCACTCCGACAACGACGCGCATCTTGAATATGCCGGCAACCGCTTGGAGGTCGCCCGCGTCCTGGTCAACCAGATCTGCTCCACCATGAACGGCGGCAGCTTCCAGAACGGCCTTGCGCCGACCACGACGCTCGGCTGCTGCTCCTGGGGCAACAACAGCATCTCCGAGAACTTTGACTACAAACATCTGATCAACTACATCCGCATCGCGAAATTCCTCAAGGACAAACCGACTCCGACGGATGAAGAATTGTGGGGTTAATCTTATGGATTTAATGGAGTATAAAGCGAGAGACCTGTTTGAAATGGCGGAACTGCCCGTGAAAAAGGGCGTTCATTCCGATTCAGTCGACGGCCTTGCCGCCGCTGTGGAGGCCAATAAAGAGATCGCATTTCCGCTTGTTGTGAAAGCGCAGGTTCAGGTAGGCGGCCGCGGCAAAGCGGGCGGTATCAAGATGGCCGACAATATGGACGAACTGAAAAACGTCGCCGGTCAGATCCTGGGCATGAACATCAAAGGCCATATCGTCAACCGCCTCATGGCGGTTGAAAAGGCGGACGTTGCCTCCGAGATGTACCTTTCCATCATGCTCGACCGTCTGACCAAGTGCCCGCTGCTCATCTTCTCGCCGGCTGGCGGCGTAGAGATTGAGGAGACGGCCAAAACCAATCCCGAACTCATCTTCAAAGTTCCCGTCAATCCCCTCAGCGGTATGACCGCCGATATCACTTCCGATATGGCGTCCAAGGCCGGCCTGACCGGGAAGACTGCCGCGCAGTTTGAAGAAGTACTGTGCAAACTGTACGACTTCTTCCGCAAGCGCGACTGCCTGCTTGCCGAGATCAACCCGCTCGCGGTCGATCATGACGGCAACATCGTCGTGCTGGACGGCAAGGTCTCTGTTGACGACAGCGCCCTGTACCGCCAGCCCGAAGTCCAGGAGTTCAAGGCGAGCCTGGAAAAGGAAGAGAATCCGAAGATCATTGAAGCGCGCAGCTTCAACTTCCTGTACATCCCCTGCGATGAGGACGGCTCCATCGCGGTTTCGAGCAACGGTTCCGGTATGCTCATGAGCTGTATTGACCGCATCTCCGACAAGGGCATGAAAGTCCGTACCGCCCTGGATCTCGGCGGCGGCGCGACCAGCGAGCGGATTAAGGAAGCGATCCGTATTATCCTCGATGACGACAAGAACAAAGCCCTGTTCATCAACATTTTCGGCGGCATTACCCGCTGCGACGAGGTGGCCGGCGGCATTCGTCTTGCGAAAGAGCAGTACGGGATCAATAAGCTGATCATTATCCGCTTTGAAGGCACCAACAAGGAAAAAGGTCTCGAAATTATCCAGGGCCTGGAGAACGTCGTCTATGCCGACGGCCTGATCGCCGGCGTGGATGAGCTCGTGAAAAGGAGAGCACAGCTATGAGTATTATGATAGATGAAAATACCCGTTTGATCGTGCAGGGGATTACCGGCCGCGAAGGCACTTTCCACACGGAGCAGATGCTGCAGTACGGAACCAAAGTCGTCGCCGGCGTAACGCCAGGCAAGGGCGGCCAGGAAGTCCTCGGCGTGCCTGTGTTCAATACGGTGAAGGAAGCCATGGAAGCGACCGATGCGAACGCGACGGTGCTCTTCGTACCGGCGAAATTCACAAAATCCGGCCTGATGGAAGCAATCGACGCGGAAGTGCCGCTGATTATCACCATCGCAGAGCACGTGCCCGTTCATGACATGATGGAAGCATACCACCTGTCCCGCAAGAAGGGCGTGCGTGTCGTCGGTCCGAACTCGTTCGGCGTCATTTCCCCGGGTAAGTCCAAGGCGGGCTTTATGGCCCACCGCATCTTTAAGCCCGGAAATGTCGGCCTCATGTCCAGAAGCGCAACCAACTGCTATGAGACGGTCTTTATGCTGACCAACGCCGGCATTGGCCAGAGCACCTGCGTCGGCGTCGGCGGCGATATGATCCCCGGCTCTACTTTTATCGACGTGCTGCCGCTCTTTGAAAAGGATCCCGAAACCAAGGCAATCATCATGATCGGTGAAATCGGCGGCAACGAGGAAGAGCTCGCGGCTGAATACATTAAAAAGCATGTGACCAAGCCCGTCATCGCCCTGATCGCGGGCAAAAACGCCCCCAAAGGCCGCAGCATGGGCCATGCGGGCGCCATCGTCTCTGCAGACGGCACGGGCAGCGCCGAGAACAAGGAGAAGGTCCTGCGCGAAGCCGGCGTTATCATCGCCGAGACCACGACTCATATTGTGGACATTGTCAAAGATGTCCTGTCGAAGTAATCACTCTTTGGAGGTGTGAACATGACCAAACAGCAATATCTGGATACATTGCTTATGATGTATCGGATCCGCAAGTTTGAAATGACCGCTGTAGATTTCTTTGAGAAGAATATCCTCAGAGGTTCCGTCCATCTCTGTGTCGGTGAAGAAGCCGCTCCTGCGACTATGGCCAACTTCATCACAGACGAGGACTATATCACGTCGACCCATCGCGGCCACGGCCACTGCATCGCAAAGGGCGCGCGCCTGGATTACGCCATGTGCGAGCTGATGGGTAAGCGCGACGGTTACTGCAAGGGCCGCAGCGGCTCCATGCATATCGCCGACTTCACCAAGGGCAACCTGGGCGCCAACGCCATCGTCGGCGGCGGCTATCCCATCGCGACCGGCGCCGGCCTCGGCGTCAAGATGCAGGGCGGCAATCAGGTCGTCGTCTGCTGGAGCGGCGACT
>USJY01000080.1 GCA_900555065.1 uncultured Eubacteriales bacterium | reverse complement strand
CTGTTTCGCGGTAATCGATCCCAAATGCCCGAACTCCGATTACCCGTTCGACGGCTTGTCCGGCGCGGGCGTGGCGCTGAAGTTTGTGTGCGCGCACGCGTCGCGCTACGGCGATATGCGCGCGGCGTTTTACGACAGCTGCGACTTGGCCGCCGTCGGCACGGTGGCTGACGCGATGCCGTTGCTGGACGAGAACCGCTTTATTGTCAGCCGCGGTCTGGACTGTATAAACGAACATCGACGCATCGCCATGGGCGCGCTGCTTGCGACGGCAGGCTATAATCCGGAACGCAAGGTGACCGCGTCGTCGGCGGGCTTTGTGCTTGCGCCGCGCATCAACGCCGCCGGACGGATCAACCAGGCCGGTCTTGCGGTGGAGATGTTCCTTTCCAAATCCTACAGCCGCGCAAAAGAGATAGCCGATGTGCTCGCCGGCGCGAACCATGAACGGCAGAAGCTGGAGAGCTCCGCGCTCAAAGAGGTATCGGGACTGATCGATGAGACGGTGGATATTGACCGGGACAAGCTTATTTTGGTCAGAGTGGAAAAATGGCAGACCGGCATTGCGGGCATTGTTGCTTCCCGGCTTGTGGACCGATACGGCCTGCCCAGCGTCGTCGTCTCCTTTGCCGACGGCGTCGGCCGCGGCTCGGGCCGCAGCGTCGAGGGCTTCAACCTCTTCCATGCGCTCGAAGAGGACCGCGATTTGCTCATAGAATATGGCGGACATCCGCTGGCGGCCGGGTTTGCAGTCGAACAGGACAAGTTTGACGCACTCGCTGAGCGGCTGCGGGAAAAAGCACAGCGCGCTTATGAAGAAAACGCGTTTCAGCGGCATATTATGATAGAGTCGGAGCTCGACGCCTCCTCCATAAACCTCCATTTCGCGCAGCAATTGCTGCGGCTGGAGCCCTACGGCAGCGGCAATCCCCAGCCCGTATTCATGATGGAGGACGTGGAGATCGAAGAGATCCTTTCGCTTGCCAACGAGCGGCATCTGCGCTTTAACATGCGCAAGGATGGAAAGCGGTTTGTCGGTCTGCGCTTTGGCAAGACGATCTGGGAAAACAAGTGTACGGCCGGAGACCGGGTCAGTATTGCGTTTGCGATAGACGTGAGTATCTACCGCGGCAAAAACAGTTTGCAGCTGATTTTAAAGGATATTAAGCTCTCGCCCGCCGACGAGGCGGTCGGTTACGAGGATGAATACCGCGCTTATGAGGCCGATCCGGCCTATGCCCTGCCTGCCGCGGCGACGCCTTCCAGGCAGGATGTGGTGGACGTATACAGCTATTTTCTCCGCACGAGCCACGAAGCCGGCGCGCACCATATGTACAACCCTGCCGTCGCCGCGCGGCGGGTGAGCCGCAGCTATGGGCGGCCGGTCAACTTCGCACAGCTTATGCTCTCTGTAGAGATTCTAAGCGAGCTGAATATGATAGAATATCAGAAACAGGGCAAATATATTTATGTCAGGACAAAGACCAGCGCAGACAAGGCGAACCTGAACAAATCGGCGCTCTGGCGGCGCGTCAGAGGATAGGGAGGACCATGGATTATCGAGAACAGCTCCTGCAGGGTTTGGAGCACGCGAACGTACAACTGGATCAGGAAAAAATCATGCGCGCCTATGCGATCGCGGCACAAGAGCACGAGGGACAGACGCGTACTTCCGGCGAGCCCTATATCTCCCATCCGGTCGCCGTGGCCTTGATTCTCATTGAAATGGACTGCGACACGGATACTGTGATCGCGGCGCTGCTGCACGACACGCTGGAGGACACCGACCTGTCGCCGCAGGTCATTAAGCGCGAGTTCGGCGCGGACGTGCTGTTGATTGTGGAGGGCGTTTCCAAACTGCGCCATATCAACTACACGACCAAAGAGGACGCGCAGGCTGAGAACCTGCGGAAAATGCTCCTTGCCATGGTCCGGGACATCCGCGTTATCCTCATCAAGCTCGCCGACCGCCTGCACAATATGCGCACGCTCGACGTGCGCCCGCCTGAGAAACAGCGGGCCACTTCGTTTGAAACCATGTCGATTTTTGCGCCGCTGGCCGATATGCTCGGTATGCAGCGCATAAAAGCCGAGCTGGAAGACCGTTCCCTGTACTATCTGGACCCGATCGGCTATGCCGAGATCGAGCAGAAAATCAGCCAGGTCCGCGACCGGGGCGAGCAGGTGCTCGCGTCGATCAAGGAGAAACTCGCCATGCGCCTGGACGAGGAGCACTACCACTATACAATTGATTCTCGTATTAAGCAGATATACAGCATATACAATAAAATGTACGGCCAGAACAAGACCTTTGAGGAAATCTACGACCTGTTCGCCGTGCGCATTATTGTGGACGAAGTGTCCGACTGCTACAATGTGCTCGGCATTATCCACGACATGTTTAAGCCCATTCCCGGCCGGTTTAAGGACTATATTTCCACGCCCAAGCCCAATATGTACCAATCCCTGCACACCGTGGTGCTGGGCAGGGAAGCGATCCCGTTCGAGGTGCAGATCCGCACGTGGGAGATGCACCGCGTCGCCGAGTACGGCATTGCGGCGCACTGGAAGTACAAGGGCGGCATTACCGGCGCGGATTCGATCGACAGCAAGCTGGAATGGGTGCGTTCTCTTATTGAGGACCAGAGCGAACGGATCGACAACGAGGACTTTATGCAGGAGCTGAAGGTCAATCTCTTTGCCGATCAGGTTTTCGTGTTCACGCCGAAGGGCGACGTAATCAATCTCCCGGCAGGTTCCAATCCCATCGACTTTGCATACAGCATCCACACCGCCGTTGGGAACCGGATGATCGGCGCGAAGGTCAACGGTAAAATTGTGGAGCTGTCGTACACCCTGCACAACGGCGACATTGTCGAGATTCTCACTTCGGCAGCCGAACGCGGTCCTTCGCGGGACTGGATCGGCATGGTGCGCACCAACGGCGCGCGCTCGAAGATACGCCAGTACTTTAAGCGCGAAAAACGTGAGGAGAACATCGAGCGGGGCAGGGAGGGATTCGAGCATGAGCTGCGCCGAAACCGGATCCCGCTCAGCGGCGAAATCTACGACCAGCTTGTCGAATCGGTGCTGACGCGATTCCAGCTCAAGGACCTTGACGAACTGTACGCCACCATCGGCTACGGCGGACTGGCGCTGAGCAAAATTATGCCCAAGCTGCGCGAGGAATACCGAGCGCTGCGCGCACCGGCAAAGGAGCCCGAGCTGCTGGACGGAGAAGTGCCGGCCAACCGCGCTTCCGGCGGCGTGATCGTAGAGGGGATCGACAATTGCCTTGTCAAGCTCTCACAGTGCTGCAATCCGCTGCCAGGCGACGATATCATCGGCTTTATCACGCGCGGATACGGCGTTTCTGTGCACAAGGCCGACTGCCCGAACATTCGCAGCCTCATGGAGACGGAAGAGGGAATGTCGCGCATTATCAACGTGTCGTGGGACTATTACGACACAAAGTGGTTCGCCGCGACCCTGACCCTCACCTGTTATAACCGAATCGGCCTTGCGGCCGATATTACAACGGCGCTGGCCAACCTGCATGTCATGATACACCGGCTCTCCGCGCGGGAGACGAAAGACCGCTATGTCAAGATCTCCGTGACGATCGACGTCAAGAGCCTGGAGCACCTGGACAGCGTAATCGCGCGCCTGAAAAAGATAAACAGCGTAATAGAAATTGTAAGGGGAACGAACTGATGATCCTGTCAAGACTGAAAGTAGGACCAATACAGACAAACTGCTATGTCGTTAAATCCGATACCTCCGACGCCGGCTTTATCGTCGATCCCGGCGCTTCCGCCGATAAAATCCTGGAGGAGGCGGACAAGCTGGGCGTCCGCGTTAAATACGTGGTGCTCACGCACGGTCATTTCGACCACACCTTCGCTGCAAAAGAAGTTGTGGAACATACGGGCGCGGCGCTTGTCCTGCATGCGGACGACCGGAAACTCATGGAAGACGGCGGCGGGATCGGACGGCATGTTTATCCTTCCCGAATCCGGGATATTATGGCAAAAGTATATATCCCGCCCGACATCGTCGTGCATGAAGGCGACGAGCTGGAAGTGGGGGGGATGACCCTTCGGTTCCTGCATACGCCGGGCCATACGGCCGGCAGTATGATCGTGCTGTGTGAAGACGTGGCATTCACGGGCGATACCGTGCTCGAACACGTTGTCGGCAGGACGGATTTTCACGAGAGCAACCCGTTTGCCATGGAAGAGAGCCTGCGCAAAGTCGTGCGCCTGCAGGGGGACTACCGTCTTTGCCCCGGCCACGGCGACTTTTCCACACTGGACTATGAGAAACGGAACAATCCTTACCTGAAGGATATACGGGCATGATTCTGCACCTGTATGGACACGACCGGCTGTACGACCTGCAGAGCATGGCGACCGCGTTTTTCCCGGACCGCGGCTTTGGCCCGGACGGCATGGAGACGGCCAGCCGCGCTTATGAGGAAAACGGACAGCTTGTGTGCGAAACTGTGATCGAATGCGAAGGCCGCACTGCGCAGGCGCGGGCACAGGCGCCGGCCCATGCGCCCGATGCGGCCAGGACCGCTGTGAAGCGGTCTTTTTATCTTGCCGCTGCGCAGTTTACCGGGCGTACGCCCGCCTGGGGCATGTTCACCGGCATTCGTCCGGTCAAGGAAATGGCGCGCTATGCCCGGGACTGGGGCGATAAGGCGGCACAGCGGTTTTCCGACGTTTACTGCGCCGCGCCGGAGAAAGCGGCGCTTTGCGCTGATACGCTTGCGTTGCGCCGGGAAATCGGCTTTGCGCCCCGCCCGCATGAAATATCCGCCTATATTTCCATCCCATTCTGTCCCAGCCGCTGCAGCTACTGCTCTTTCATCTCGCAGGCGGGGGAGAAGATGCTGGCGCTGATTCCGGCCTATCTGGACCGCCTGTGCGGCGAGATCCGGCTGTACGGCGAAGCGCTGCGCGGCAGCGGCCTTGCACTGCGCAGCGTCTATGTGGGCGGCGGTACGCCGGCCGTGCTCTCCGCCGCCGAAATCCGGACGCTGCTGAAAACCGTCCGCCGCGCCCTGCCCTTGGACGGCCTGCAGGAGTTTACCTTCGAGGCCGGAAGGCCAGATGCGGTCGATGCGGAAAAGCTGCGCGTGCTGCGCGAATATGGCGTGGACCGCATCAGCATCAATCCGCAGACGCTGCACGACGCAACGCTGGCGCGCATTGGCCGGCGGCATACGTCCGCGCAGTTCTATACGGCGTATGAACAGGCTGTGCGCATGGGGTTTCGGAGTATAAACACGGACCTGATTCTCGGCCTTCCCGGCGAGACGGATGAGGATATGCTTCGTTCAGTGGAAGGGATTCTCGCGCTTGGACCGCAGAACGTCACCCTGCATGCGCTGTGCCTAAAAAAATCTGCGCAGCTCAAAACGGACGGCCGGACGCAGTCCGTCCGCGATATGGGAGCGGTTGCCGCCGCCGGCCTGGCGCAGACGGCGCTGTACGAGCGGAGCTACCGGCCCTACTATATTTACCGGCAGAAAAATGCGGTCGGCGGCCTGGAAAACACGGGCTATACGTCGCCGGGCCGCGCCTGCTACTACAACATGGTGATGATGGACGATTTGCAGACCGTGCTGGGGTTCGGGGCGGGCGCTATCTCGAAATATATCCGCGCCGGCGCGGATCCTGTGCGCGCGGCAAACCATAAATTCCCCTATGAATACATATCCGATACTGAAAAAATAGAAAACAATTTGCGAATTTTAAAAGACCTGACAAAAGTTGATTGCGTTTTACCGGCTGCGGATATATAATAACGTATAGGTTTTCTTAGAAGGAGGGATTCCGGATGAATTTTGAGGATTTTCAGAAGAAAGTAATCGACGTTACCAATACGGTTGGGAAAAAGACAAACGATTTGATAGAAGAAGGGAAACTGCTTTATAAGATACGGGAGGCCGAACGGGAGATCGACCGGCTGTATCAGGACTTGGGCCGCGCCGTCTATGAGGCGGACGAGGATATGGAAGTCAGTTTCGAAGAATACACTTCGGATAAAACGGAGCAGATTGACAGGCAGAAAGAAAAGCTTGCCGAGCTGCGCGGAAAGCTGGCGGATATTAAAGGTTCGCGCGTCTGCCGCGCCTGCGGCACGATCAATCCCAACGGCAGCTGCTATTGCAGCAAGTGCGGCACACAGCTCTGAACATAAGAAAGGCGGAGGGCCGCTGTTCGCGATACGGGTTCGCTGTTCGCTCGCCCCGGTCCTCTGCCTTTCCATCCCCGCCGCCGCATTGGAGCCGGGCCGGTCCTCTTCCACGTCAATCCTGTCCTGCCGACACGGGATTCTTGAGCGCGTTTCGTCCCTGTTTCTAAATTGTTTTTCCAAGCATTATTTTTTGAAAAACTGTAGGTTTGTCAAACATATTGGACAGTAAATTCTGAGGGAGAAAGCCATCCCAA
>USJY01000079.1 GCA_900555065.1 uncultured Eubacteriales bacterium | reverse complement strand
AAGCCGATGCTAAATGCATCGGCTTTTCTCTTGCCGGCCGCCCAGTAGTATATGCGCCTGTGCACAAAGTGTTTCGCGGGCGCCTTTTTTATTTTTCTTTTCCGGTCTGCACAAAAAAACGGCGGCGCAATAAGATGATATTAGATACGGTTACGCCGTAAATGCTATGTTGAAGGAGTCGTGCGTCAAATGAATCCCCTTTTTACATACGGACCGGACCCGAACGGCGGTTCCGGCCGTCAGCGCCAGACGCGGGCAGGCCGCCCGCAGCACGCGGCGTTGTATCCGTTTATTTTTTCCGTTGCCGACGCAGAGACGGGCGCGGGTCTGCCGGACGCGGTATTTAAGATTACAGGCGCGGGCGGATTTGCCGCCACTGCAAACGCGGGCTACGGCGGCGTTGTGGCTTTCGCCCCCCTGCAGCCCGGAGAATACAGGCTGAAGCAGACGGCGGCGCCGCCGGGCTACGTGCCCGACGCGCAGGAATACACGGTTATAGTGAACAGGTACGGAGTTGCAAACGTTGAAGGCAGGCCCGCGCGCATGTTTCGCATCCGCCTTGCGCGGGCGGTCGGCGCGCTGCGTTTTGAAACCCGCCATGCGGAATCCGGCCGGCCGCTGGCCGGAGCCGTATTTGACCTGATGTGCGGCGATACCGTCGTACAGAACGCCGTATCCGGCAATGACGGCCAGGTTTTGTTTGAAGGGCTGCGGCCGGGAGATTACCGGCTGGCCGAAACAGCGCCGCCACCGGGATTCAGGGCTATGCCCGGCTGCGTGCGGGTCAGCGTCGCGGCCGACGGCACGGCGGCGATGGGCGAAACCGGCGATCTGCAGACGATCCTAAACAGCCCCTGCAAGTTTTCGTTCCGCTTCAGCGTCGCGGACGCAGACAGCGGCCTGCCCGCCGCACGGGTCCGTTTTACGCTGCTGGGCGAGGACGGGACGGCGCTGGGTACGGCCGTATCAGACGATTCGGGTGCGGTGGCGTTGACCGCAGCGGCCGGGCGCTTTATTCTGCGCGAGACGGCGCGGGACGGCGCGGACGCTGTGGAAGCGAAGTCCTACGCAGTACAGATCGACCCTGAAGGCCGCGCGTACATAGACGGGCTGCCGGCGCTGCGTTTCACAGCGCGGAGCAGAACGCGCGCCGCCGTATTCGTATATAAGATCAGCGACGATGGGACCGCGCTTTGCGGCGCGCAGTTCAGCCTGATTCAGGACGGCGCTTGCGTGCTGACGGCGGAAACCGGGGAGACGGGCGTCGCGGTACTGACGCTGCCGCCTCCAGGCGCTTATTCGCTGCTTGAGACGCGTCCGCCCGCAGGGTATATCCCCGACCTGAGCATGCACGATGTAATCGTCGGCGCCGACGGCGCGGTCACAATAGACGGCGCGCACGGCAACACGCTGACAGTACGCAACACTGCCCTGCCCTTCCAGCTCTATTTTGTCAAGGTAGATCCTGTGACGGGCTTCGGCCTGCAGGGCGCGGAGTACGAACTGCTCGCAGACGGGCGGCCGGTAGCCGCCGCGGCATCGGGCCGCGCCGGCGGCGTGTATTTTGGCAAGCTCCCGCCCGGGGCGTACGTACTGCGCGAGACGGCGCCGCCAAGCGGTTATCTGCCCGATGTTACGGCATACCCGGTGTCCGTTTCAGCGGCGGGAGAAGTGACCATAGCCGGCGCGCCGGCGGAAAACTTCTACATGCTCCGCCCAAGCGCGTTTCAGCTCTACGTCTGCCTGTATACTGCGGACGCGGGCGCGCTGTCCGGCGCGGTCTATGAGCTCCGGCAGCAGGGCGCGCGGGCGTATGCCGAGAGCACGGACAGCAGCGGCTATGCGGTGTTCCGGAAAATTGCGCCCGGCCGGTACGCGCTTATGCAGACGAAAGCGCCGGCGGGGTTTGCGCCGGATACCACGCCGCGCAGCGTGCATGTCGATGCGAACGGCGGCGTTGAAATCGACGGCGCACGCACGCCGCTGCTGCAGTCGGAAGCGCTGCCGCTTTCCAGTACGGACAGCGACGGGGCAGAATGCGGGGAAACGGTACGGGCGGACGTGATTTACCGCTGCGGGGATCAGGAACTGGCGCGCAGTGCGATGGCCGTTCCCGCAGGCGGCGACCTGACTGTTACCGCCGCGCCCTTTGCGGGCTACAGGCTTGTGTCGGCCGATAGAGAGGTCTATCGCAATATTACCCGGGCGTTCGCCCACGTCTTTGAATATGAACCCGTTTAAGTAATACGCGGCGTTCTCCCAACAGGGCGCGGCGGTACTGCGCCGCCGCGCTCGACATTATATGCGGAAAATGTTATAATAGATAAAACGCAGATTGGGAGGGTAACATGCCGGATTATAACAGTGAAGCGGACGCGGTCTACCCCGCCATTGTAGAGCCGCTGCTCGCCTGGTACGCCGCGGCGGCACGCACGCTGCCCTGGCGAGAAAACCGGGATCCGTACCGCGTGTGGGTATCGGAGATCATGCTGCAACAGACGCGCGTGGAAGCGGTGCGCGCCTATTACCTGCGGTTTATGGAAACCTTCCCCGATGTGCACGCCCTTGCCGAAGCGCCGGAGGACACGCTGCTCAAGGCGTGGGAGGGATTGGGTTACTACGCACGCGCGCGCAACCTGCAGAAGACGGCGCGGATTGTCGCTGCGCGTTACGGCGGCGTATTCCCCCGCAGCCGCGACGCGCTCATGCAGCTGCCCGGAATCGGTCCGTACACGGCGGGAGCGATCGCCTCGATCTGTTTTGATCTGCCCGAGCCCGCAGTGGACGGCAACGTGCTGCGCGTCGCCGCACGCCTGACAGAGTGCTTTCAGCCCATGGAGCCGTTGAAAAATCAGATCGCAAAAAAGCTGCGCGCCGTGTATCCCAGCGGGCGCTGCGGAGATTTTACCCAGAGCCTGATGGAGCTGGGCGCCATGGTCTGCCTGCCCGGCGCGCCGCGCTGCGAACAGTGCCCGCTTTCGCACATTTGTATCGCTTTCAAAAACGGGAGTATGGACGCGCTGCCCGTTACGGCGGTGAAAAAACCGCGCCGCATAGAAGAGATTACCGTGTTCCTGGTGTGGATGGACGGAAAGCTGGCTTTGCGCCGAAGGGCGCGTACGGGACTGCTGGCCGGTATGTGGGAGCCGCCCAACCTGCCGGGCACGCTGACGGAAGAACAGGCGCGGCGGACGATCGATCGCTGGGGGCTGGCGCTTGCCGAACTTTGCCCGCCCTTTACCGAAAAGCATATTTTTACCCATGTGCAGTGGAACATGACCTGTTATGTTGCGCACTGCGCCGGCACAGCAGATACGGGCGCGGCATTGGCCTGCGACAGCGCGGCAAAAGGGGTTTTCTGGGCCGCACCGGATGCGCTGCGGGACGAATACGCGCTGCCCACCGCTTTTAAAAAGCTGCTTGTGCATGGATAACCCGCCGCGGCCAGGCCGGGCGGCATGAAAAATTCTATCAATTCAAAAAAGCGCCATGGGTTTCAACGTAAAACTTTTTTACTGCGGCATTGCCCCATGCGCGGCCCGTCCGCGGCGCAGGCGATCCGGAAACGCCGCCGCGGCTTTTTATTCCGTACGGCAGATATCCAGGGCGTTTTCCAAAATATGATGCATGAACAGATTTTCCTTTTTTAAGGATAGAATCCGATCATCTCGGAGAAAGCAATGCTTTGAAACGGCCGTCGCCACTTTTGTACCGGTGCGGCTGTTTTCCATCGTATAACGCACCTCGAGCCGCACACCCGTATAACTGGCGACCGTTACGCCAATGAGGATCTCATCCCCAAAAGTGCTTGGGCTCTGATAGTCAATGGACAAGCTGACCACAGGAGAGACTATCCCCATGGCTTCCACAGACTGAAAAGGCAGACCAATACTGTCCAGAAAGCCGATCCTTGCCTCTTCCATCCATTTGATATAGTTCGCGTGATGGGTAATTCCCATTTTATCAGTTTCGTAATACTGCACTGTTCTGCGATATTGATACATATTTTCTGACTCCTTACAGGCTCCATGGAACCGACGACGAAAAAAAGTTCCCGCGCACACGGCTCAGATGTACGCGGGAAAAGGTTGAAGGGGAGAAAAACGATGAAAAAAAGAACATCTTTATATTACCCGCTATCTGCGAAAGCTGGTTTACGATTTTCTGATGATTTCCTGAATATTCTGTGAAAAGCACGAACAGTCCAGATCCGGACGGGCATGCGGGGCGCGGCGGCAGCGCCGGGCATATGAAACGGGGCGCGCAGCGCCGCGCAAGCGACGGGGCGCACGCGATACAAGGCAGTGCGCGCGCAAATACGCCGCCGTGCGTTCGTCCGCCACGCCGCGGCAGGCATGGGCGCTAAAAGCGGATGTGCGGGCGCCAATTCCCCGCCGCGCAGGCACCCTGCGCAACAGCGCGGCGGGCAGCGCCTCGGCAAAAATATCTGCGCGCGCTTCACAGGCGCTTGGCGCAGAGGAAAATACATCAACAGAGCAGGCGGCCTGCGGCTATGCCTGCTCTGTATTGTATGCGGCGGCAGCCGCCGCCGCAAAATAGGCGTTTGCCCTGCTGCAAAGCTGTTTTGCATCCATGCCGTCCGGCTCAAGCGGCGGGCCGACCTCAAACACAAGCCGCTCCCCTCTCCAAAACCGGCGCGGCTCGAAGCGGAGAAACACCGGAAGCACGGGTACGCCGCCACGCACGGCGAATGTAAACGCGCCCTTTTGAAAGGGACGCACGCCATGATAGCCGCTCCACAGCGCGACCTCGGGGAAAAACAGCACGGGCGCGCCGCCGCGCAGCAGGCCGTCCACCGTTTCAACAAAGCGCCGGGTGCCCGATGCGGTCTCGGCGATCGGCAGACCGCCATAGGCGCGGATAAGCGGGCCGAGCACGGGAATATCCAGATTTTCCGTCAGTGTTACAAAGCGCGTCCTGCGCAGGCGGAACAGGCAGCCGCAGATCGTAATGCAGTCGAGCGGATGCACATGGTTTGCAACGACGACCACGCCGCGGCCCCGGACCTGCCGCGCATGTTCCCTGCCCCTGATCCGATAGCCGCACCAGACCTTGGCCAGCACGGGAAGCAACAGGGCTACGACTGCGCGCAGTACGCCCGCAAAAAACCGGTAAACCGGGTTTTTGCTCTCATATACGTACGCGCCGTCAACGCGCCGCCGGCGGCTGCGGTGCCGCATATGGATCATATGCTCCGTCGGGTCCGACGGATACTGTTTCTTCGGCAAGGCTATCCCCCTTCACTGGCATGCCCAGACCCACCGCATCAAACAGCATCTGCTCCATGCGGTCCATGCAGGACTCGATGGAAAACTGCCGCGCATACTGCACATAGCGCTCGGAAAGCGCCGCCTTTTCCTCCGGTGTTCGATCCAGTAATCAATCCGTGCGGCCAGAGACGCGGGGTCGCCGTGCCTGAACAGGTTCTCAGGCGTGAGCGCAAACTGTTTGGTGGCGGAATTCCGGCTGTCGGAAATTACGGGAACAAGGCCGCAGGTAATCGCCTCGATACAGGACACAGCCTCTATCTCTACATCGGACGGATGCACGTACAGGTCGCAGTAGTTGATGGTGTCGCACAGTTCCTGTTCCGTAAACAGCCGGAAAATGGGCGGATTGGGCAGGCGCAGACGGTGCGCCTGGCGTTCGAGCGCCTCCCGGTGCGGGCCGTTGCCCGCAAAAATAAGCTGAATACGGTCGGCATATCTGCTGCACGCCGCCGCATGCAACAGCAGGTCGTGCCGCTTTTCCAGAACATACCTGCCTGTAAACAAAATACAGAACCGGTCCGCAAGCGCGGGCGGACGGACGGCGGGACGCCGGTGGTAGACCGGCACGACCCCGTTTGAAATCACATACTTGCGCGCCGTATAGCCGTTTTCCTCCAGCTTGCCTGCGATAAACTCACTCGGACAGTGAATGCGGTCGCAGAACCGGTAAAAACGCCGGTTAAAAAACCAGTAGAGCCAGCGGTTGACGGCATGGCTGTTCATCAGCCGCAGGTGCGAGGTGAAATTCTCCGGCTGGCAATGGAACGCCGACGTATAGGGTACGCCCAGCTCCTGGGCGATTTCCCGTCCGGCCTTGCTCACCTTGAACGGGAGCAAAAAATGGACCACGTCCGCTTCGCGGATGGCGGCGCGCAGCACGCGACGGTCGGGCTTTGCAAGCACGACCCCGTTTTTTACCTCTACATACCGGTTGAAAAAGGGGATGCGGCGGCGCGGCAGCTGTATGCAATCCGCCCGCTCCTCACAGTGTGCGGCAACCCTGACGCTGTGACCGCGCTCTTCCATTGCGCGCATGAACCGTTCCGCCGCGATTGTCGTGCCGTTGTTATGCTGGCCGAACACGTCGGCGACGATTAATATATTCATGGATGTTATCCCCTCCGCAACCCGCTTTCTTTACAACAGGCCCGCCGCGGCGGCCTTGTCTTTTGCAATTCAAATCCTGTCAGCACTGGGAGATCAGCCGAACATAGAACTGGATGCACTGCGTGAGCTTATCGAGCGAAAGCCGTTCGTCGTTGGCGTGAATTAGGGCCCGGTCCG
>USJY01000078.1 GCA_900555065.1 uncultured Eubacteriales bacterium | reverse complement strand
GCCTCCGCATCCCCGCTTGGCCTCGCGCCCCCGCCCGCGCCTCGCGCCCTCGCCTGCGCCGCCGCTCCTCCCTGCGTCTGGCGTCGCCGCGAATTCTTTCCTTCCACTCCATGCCTGGCCGGGCAGAACGGCGACTAACCCGCCTTTGTTACGCATATGATAGTTGAGAAAAGAGAGGAGGGTATGCGATGTCATCGATTGCCGGCGCGGCCGCGGCCGCCGTGGATGCGGTTACGGACTTTCTCTGGGGTCCGGCTGTGTGCTGCGTATTTGTGCTCGTCGGGGTCTACCTAAGCGTCGGCACCGGCTTCTTTCAGCTGCGCAGATGCCGGCTGTGGCTGTGTCTTACAATAGGGACGCTGTTTGCCGGCAAGAGGGGAAAGGACGGCCGTGCTGCCGGCTTGCGCGATAAAAATTCCATTTCACCCTTTCAGGCGCTGGCGACGGCGCTCGCCGCCACCACCGGTACCGGCAATATCGTCGGCGTAGCGACGGCCATCGTGGCCGGCGGTCCGGGGGCCGTGTTCTGGATGTGGGTGTCCGCCTTTTTCGGCATGATGACGAAATACGCCGAAATCGCTTTGAGTATGAAATACCGCTATCGCAACGCGGCGGGCGAATGGATGGGCGGTCCCATGGTCTTTCTGGAGCGGGGACTTGGCCGCCGCTGGCTCGCCGTGCTTTTTTCCATATTCTGCCTGCTCGCTTCGTTTGGGATTGGAAACATGAGCCAGGCCAATTCGGTGTCGAGCGCGCTATCCTCCGGTTTCGGCGTCCCTGCCTGGGCGACAGGCGCCGCAATCGTCATTTTGTGCGGCGTCGTTATGCTCGGCGGGATCCGCCGCATCGGCGCGGTTGCGGAGAAGATCGTGCCGTTCATGGCCGTTTTATACATTCTGGGCGGCCTGACAATCGTTGCGGTCAATTACCGCGGTATCCTGCCTGCTTTCCGGGATATCTTCGCCGGCGCGTTTGGCCTGCGGGCGGCGGGCGGCGGCGCGCTTGGTTATACCGTCGCTTCCGCCATGCGCTACGGCGTTGCCCGCGGCATTTTTTCCAACGAAGCCGGCCTTGGCTCCTCCGCCATCGCCCATTGCGCGACGAGTACAAAGGAGCCGGTTCGGCAGGCTGTGTGGGGTGTGTTTGAAGTCTTTGTCGATACCATCGTCGTCTGTACCATCACGGCGCTATGCCTGCTTGTCACCGGCGTTGTGGGTACGCCGGACGGCGAAGGCGGGCTGCTGACGGGCGCCGCGCTCACCATCCGTGCGTTTTCGCATGGATTGGGCGGATATGCCGGCGCGTTTGTGTCGGTGAGCATCGCCCTGTTCGCATTTACCAGCATTCTGGGCTGGTACCATTACGGAGAACGCAGTTATTCGTACCTGTTCGGGAACCGGGGACGCAGTGTGTATAAAATAATATACCTGGCCGCAGCCTTTGCCGGTTGTCTGCTCCATCTGGAGATCGTCTGGAACGTGTCGGACGTGTTCAACGGCCTGATGGCGGTCCCGAATCTCATCGGCGTGCTGCTGCTGTCCGGCCAGGTGTTTTCCATGACCCGCCGTTTTCTGCGCCGCAGCGGCCCGCGCCTGCCCGACGACCTTGGCGATCCGCGCTGACCGCGCCGGTGCGCCCGCCGCAGCCGCCGTCCGGCCTTCCGCGCTTTACTGCTCCGCGCGGCCTTCGTCCCTCCGTGGTTCCCGGCGTTATGCACCCCCCTGTACTCCGTGTTTTTGCGCATGCCAACGCCGGACAGAAACCGCCGTGCTCCCGCTCCGAACGGAAAATCCCGCCGTCTGAGCTGCATCAGCGTATCAGTTTGTGAACTTTTTATTGACAAACGCCGCTTAACATACTATAATAATTATAATACAAATAAATATTCGGTAGGTGAGGCTACCACAGGGATACGGATTGCTGCCGCGAAATGGTGGAGACACTATGAGCTGGTTAGCAGGGAATGTCGAAACCAAGGCATGCCCTAACGCAATTTCACTGCCCTGCGAAGCTGAAGCTTGAACGGTGTTTTTTATAGGGCTGTATAGTTTCCCTGTCATTGTTGAGCTTTGGCGGGGAATTTTTGTTTGTGAATTTTCAAGACTAAGAGAGGTGAAAGGCATGGACGCAGCAGGCAGTAGCGGCACACCAGCCGAGAGTCGAAGACGAGATGCGGTCCGGCGCACGCCGAGCGGCGCGGCCATGCCGCATCCCGACTAGCTCTTTCGGGATTGTGCCTTACTTTCCTGTGAAGACTGCGGGGAACCCGCAAACCATTCAAAGGAGGAAAAAGGCATGCAGGAAGAACTGATTACAATGTTGGAACAGAAGCGGTTTCATGAACTGAGCCGTCTGCTGCGGGACCAGACCGGGCCGGACATCGCCGCGCTCGTGGACGAAATTCCCGAGCAGTACCTGCCGCTCGTATACCGTCTTCTGCCAAAGGATCTGGCGGCGGACGCGTTTGTCGCCATGGATCCGGACGTGCAGGAGCTGCTGATCGCGGCGCTCAGCGACAGTGAGCTGCAGGAGGTGCTCACGCTGCTGTTTCTGGACGATACAGTCGATATTATCGAGGAGATGCCGGCCAATGTCGTCAAACGGATCCTCCAGAACTCAACGGCGGACAAGCGCAGGCAGATCAATGAGATTCTGCGGTATCCGGACGACAGCGCGGGCAGTATCATGACCACAGAGTATGTGGATTTGAAAAAGGATATGGTCGTAGCCGAAGCCTTTGCGCACATTCGCGCGACGGGCCTGAACAAGGAGACGATCTACACCTGCTACGTCACCGATGAGAACCGTATGCTTCTGGGGCTTGTGACGGTGCGGACCATGTTGCTCTCGGAAGCATCCAGGCGTATCGAGGATATCATGGAGACGAATATCATATTTGCCCGCACGTTGGACGACCGGGAGGACGTCGCGAAGCAGTTTGACAAATACGGATTTTTGGCCCTGCCCGTCGTCGACCAGGAAAACAGGCTTGTAGGCATCGTGACATTTGACGACGCGATGGACGTCATCCAGGAAGAGGCGGAAGAGGATTTTGAGAAAATGGCCGCCATGAGTCCGAGCGAGGAGTCCTATTTTAAGACCTCCGTCTTCGGACATGCCAAGCACAGGATTGTCTGGCTGCTCGTTTTGATGCTTTCGGCGACGTTCACCGGCGCGATTATCACACGGTACGAGGACGCATTTTCCGCCATTCCCATGCTCGTCGCGTTTATTCCAATGCTGATGGATACGGGCGGTAACTGCGGTTCGCAGACGTCGACAATGGTAATCAGGGGCATGGCGTTGGATGAGATACGCCTCAAGGACTTTTTCAAAGTTCTGTTCAAGGAGTTTCGCATTTCACTGGTCGTCGGAGTGGCGCTGGCGATTGTAAATTTTATCCGGGTGTACATCATGTACCATGACGTCGCGATCGGATTTGTGACGGGTTTGAGCCTGATCGGCGCGGTGATCATCGCAAAACTGCTCGGCTGTATCCTGCCCATGACGGCAAAAAAGCTGAAGCTGGATCCCGCCATCATGGCGTCGCCCATCATTACCACGATTGTGGACGCCTGCTCCGTATTTCTTTATTTCAATATCGCCGTGCACGTGCTCAATCTCTGAGCGGCGCGCATTCCGTATGCAAAAACCGCGGGAATATTCCCCCGCGGTTTTTTTCGTAAAGGCCCGGCAAGTCCCCGGCATGCCGCCGGGAGATTATTCTTGACAGCCCGGGGTGATTCCTGTATAGTTTTTTTGTATGCTTACTGGAGCAATTCGTTGCGGCAATCGTGGCGGTGCTTGCCGTCGGCGCATATTTTACCGTCGACTACTTCCTTGACAAAGATTTTGAGCGGCAGCAGCAGGAGCTGGAGGCGCTGGAGAACAACCACGTTTCCACCGCCAGCGGGGAAGATGTGGAAACCGAGCTTTATAATTTTGAGGACGGCCGGTTTTATCTCAAGATTCCCAAGTCGTTTTCACAGATGGATGCGGACATGATCGCGCGCAAGTATCCGGGCGAAGCCCCCGAATATGTGTTCACAAACGAAGAGACGACCATCAACGTCGCCGTCAGCGTTTCGGACGCCGCTTTGGAGGATAGTCAGATACAGCAGTTTATCGACTATATGGAGCAGGTGCTGTCGCAGAGCTGTCAGGTTCTGGAGACAAACGCGTATGAGAAAGGCGGGCGTACGGTCGGTGAGCTCCGGTTTGTCTCGGAAGCCGTTGATACCGATATATACAATCACATGCTGGTATTTTCCGACGAGGGCCGGCAGCGGATCATAACTTTCAACTGCACGGTCGAGAATCAGGAAGAGTGGCAGCCGGTCGGCACATTTGTCGTGCAGTCGCTGCACTTTCCGGCGGATCGTTAATTTCTGTGCCCATTACCTCCTCCCCTGGTCATCACCGTCTCGGCAGGCTATGCCGGGACTTTTTTCTTTGCGCGCCGGAAACTTATCGCAAGTCGGCAGACTTGCCGCGCGTTTCCGGCTGCTTCGCCTGGTCGCTGAAAATCAGCCGGCATTTCGGATGCCGCCCTGTTCGCCCGCGGTTTTTCACGGGTTTTGGCGCTGTCGCCAGGGGCCGCCGCCTTTTTTGAACAGGAATAACGCCAAAACTTGTTGACTGTCCCGGCGGGCTATGATACACTGAACACTATAAAAAACTAAAATTGGAGGTTGCATATATGTCTAAAAAAGTGTGTATTGTCAACACAAGCCTTGTGTCCCTGCAGGATCTCAAAGATCTGTTCGCTGAAATCTGTCCGGAAGCAGAGATCTTCAATATTGTTGACGAGAGCCTGCTGCCCGAAGTGCGCGCGCACAACGGGATCACCAACAATATTGTCAGCCGCATGTGCGCCTATTTCCAGGCGGCGGTCAACGCCGGCGCGGATCTGATCTTCAACCAGTGCTCTTCAGTCGGAGAAGCGGCCGACATCGCGGCGCGGACGGTGAACGTGCCGGTTGTAAAAGTGGATGAGCGCATGGGCCGCGAGGCGGTCAAAATCGGTCCGAAGATCTCCATGGTGGCGACGCTGGAGTCCACGCTCGGCCCGAGCATCCGCCTTGTAGAGAACACGGCCAAGAAGATGGGCAAAGAAGTTACGGTCAAGCGCTGCCTGGTCGAAGGCGCGTTCGATGTGCTGTTCTACCAGAAGAACCCGGAAAAGCACAACCAGATGGTAATCGACCTGGTAAAAAAAGAAGCGGAAACTGCGGACGTCATCCTGCTGGCGCAGGGGAGCATGATGCATCTGCTGCCTCATCTGCAGAATCTGCGCGTACCCGTCCTCTGCAGCCCGCGCCTCGGCGTCATGCATGCAAAAGAGGTTTTGGAAAGCCTGTAAAAACGAACGATGATAGCGGAGTATAGCATGGAGAGTATAGAGAAGCAATCGCTGTTTGAATCGCTCCCGCCCGTGCGGGATATGGCGGCGGTAACCGAGCAGTACGCGGCCCTGTTCGCCGACCGGGAGGACTACTGCGTCGTCGTGCTGGACGACGACCCGACCGGGATTCAGACCGTGCACGGAATCCCGGTGTATATGAACTGGCAGGAGGCCGACGTGGATGCCGCCGTTCGGGATGAACCTGTGTTCTATGTTCAGACCAATACGCGCGGCGAAGTGGAATCGGCTTGCCGCGAGATCAACCGCGTGCTCGCCGCGCGACTAGCGCAGGCGGCCAGACGGCATGGCAAGACCCTGTCTATCGTCAGCCGCAGCGATTCCACGCTGCGCTGGCACTATCCGCTGGAGACGCAGACGCTGCGCGAGACCCTGACGGCGGCCGGCCAGCCCGACTTTGACGGGGAAATCATCGCGCCCTGTTTCTTTGAGGGCGGACGCTATACGGTGGGGGACGTCCACTATGTCGAGCAGGGCGGCGCGCTGGTGCCCGCGGGCCTGACCGAGTTCGCGAAAGACCTTACCTTTCCCTTTGTCCACTCCGACCTGAAGGAGTACGTTCGTGAAAAGGCGGGGCCGGACGCTTGCTGCGTGAGCATTCCGCTCGAAACCCTGCGCGCCCAGGATATGGACGGCGTGTACGATCTTCTGATGGGCTGCCGCGATTTCTGCAAAGTAATCGTCAACGCCGCATGCTACGAAGACCTTGAGGTGTTCGTGACGGCCCTGTACAGGGCGCAGGCGGCCGGCAGGCGCTTTTTGTTCCGTACGGCCGCGTCCTTTGTGCGCGTCTATGCGGGCATCGGCTACAAGCCGCCGATCACAGCCCGGGAATTCCATGAACTCATGGGCGAAAACGCATCGGGTATTGTGGTTTGCGGCTCGCACGTGAAGAAGAGCACCGACCAGCTCCGCCGCCTGTTGCAGCTGCCGAACACCGTCGCGGTAGAACTGGATACAAAGGCGCTTGCGGGCGACGGTTATATGCGTGAGATCGAAGCCAAGTGCGCCCTGGCGCAGCAGGCGTTTCGCGCCGGGAAAATCCCGGTGGTGTATACTTCGCGCGTCCTGTTTAAACTGGAAGACGGCTCCAAGATGGACAATCTTAAGCTGTCCGCCCGTATTTCGCAGCGGTTTACCGAGTTTGTGGACCATCTCGACATAACGCCCGGGTTTTTTGTGGCGAAAGGCGGCATCACTTCAAGCGATATGGCCACCAGGGCCTGCCGGATCCGCAAGGCGCAGGTCA
>USJY01000077.1 GCA_900555065.1 uncultured Eubacteriales bacterium | reverse complement strand
GAACACGATGCGCGGGTGCGGATTGAACCCCTCCGAATAGCGTACGGGGACGTCCGCCGCGAGCAGGGCGCGCAAAAAGGCGCGGTTTATATCCAGATGCGAAAGGAACCGGGCAAGGCCCGTCTTTTCAAAAAACAGGCGAAGCTTATCCAATGCAGGCACCTCCCGTAATACGCCGGATTCCACAGCCGGAACATGCGGTGAAACAGTCGGGCGTGGTCTCGTTGCGGTAGGCTTTTTCGCGTTCGCGCAGAAAAAACGCCTTTGTCACGCCGATGTCGATTCTGTCCCAGGGCAGCGTTTCGTCCAGGCCGCGCGCGCGGTTCGCGTAGTCCTGCGGGCTGAGTCCCTCCGCGGCGAATGCGGCCGTCCAGTTCTCATAGGAGAAGCTCTCGCCCCAGCTGTCAAACCGGCTGCCGAGCCGATAGGCGCGTTCAATCACCCGCGCAAGCCTGCGGTCGCCGCGGGCAAAGGCGGCCTCAATCACCGACGTGCGCGGATCGTGCCAGCTCACGGATATTTTGCGTGTGCGGATCGCGTCCAGCAGCAGCTGCTGGCGGCGCGCTATCTCTTCCATGGACAGCTGCGGCTCCCACTGAAACGGCGTAAACGGCTTTGGCACAAAGGTCGCAAGGGAGACGCTCACGCTTACGCCCTTTCCTTTTTTGCGCTCAGGCAGGCTGTAGTAGAGGTCCACGATATCCTGCGCGAGCTTCGCAATGGCAAGGATGTCTTCGTCCGTCTCTGTGGGCAGGCCGATCATAAAATACAGTTTGACCGAGGTGTAACCCTCCTTAAACGCGGCGGCGCAGGTATCCATAATCTCCTTTTCGGATATGTTTTTATTTATCGCGTCGCGCAGGCGCTGACTGCCCGCTTCAGGCGCAAAGGTCAGGCCGCTTTTCCGGATCTCCTGCATCGTTTCAAGGATATCGGCCGGGATATTGTCAATGCGCAGCGAGGGCAGGGACAGGTTGATATGCGCGGGGCCCGTCCACTCGTTCAGGTCGCGGATCAGCGGCCCGATCTCCGGATGGTCGCTGGACGAGAGGGAGAGCAGCGAGATCTCGTCATAGCCCGTCATGGCGCACTGGCTGCGCGCGCACGCCTCCAGCACCGAACGGCTGCGGAACCGGGCCGGCCGGTAGATCATCCCGGCCTGGCAGAACCTGCAGCCGCGAACGCAGCCGCGGAACAGTTCGAGCGCGATGCGGTCGTGTATGGCCTGCACCAGGGGCACGACCGGTTTTTGCGGGATAAAGCAGCGGTCCATATCCAGCACGACGGCGCGGCGCACCGGCGTCTCCGGCACGATGCGCGCGACTGCCGGGCCGCTGTACTCCACCGTATACAGCGACGGGATATACACGCCCTCAATGGACGCGGCGCGGCGCAGAAATTCCCTGCGGGGCACGCCCTGGCGCTTACATTCGGCGAACATGTCCAGCACGGCGGGGATGCTGTCCTCGCCGTCGCCGACAATTACAAGATCAAAAAACGGAGCGACCGGCTCGCTGTTGACTACGCAGGGTCCGCCCGCGATGACGAGCGGGTCGTTCTCCCCGCGCGCAGACGCGTAGAATGGGATGCCGCCCAGCTCCATCATCTGCAAAATACAGGTATAGTTGAGCTCAAACTGGAGGCTGAAGCCCACAATATCGAACTGGGAAATGGGGTCTTTGCTCTCTAGTCCATACAGCGGAATTCCCGCCGCGCGCAGCTGCGCCTCCATATCCGAAGCCGGCGCAAACACGCGCTCGCACCATGTGTCCGGCCGCGCGTTCATCAGCTCGTATAAAATTTTAATGCCGAGGTTGGACATGCCCACTTCGTACAGGTCGGGGTAGCACAGGGCAAACCGGATAAACACGTTCGATTTGTCCTTAACCGTGCTGTTGACCTCCCCGCCGGTGTAGCGGCCCGGCTTCTGCACCTGCATCCATATGTTTTCTAGCGCGCTGTTCATGCTCTGCCCTCCAGTCAATTCTCTCTTAAATTGTTATTATATATGAATTTGGAGGACAATGCAAGAAATCGGCATGGAAAGGAACGCTTGATTCAGCCTGAAAACAGATCTGTCAGCTCTGAAGCTGTACAATCCTCTCATATATCTTATATGCTCCGCGAGGCTGCAACGTTGCAGAATCCTCCAGCACAGTGACGTCCATATCATCTGCCGCATGCCTGAGCGCGATACGGAACATATCTCTCAACGGCGCAGCGCCGCCCAGCAGAACCCTATGTGTTTTTGCGTATCTTGCTATCAGCGCAACGTCGTCATGGAGGATAGCTCCTACAAAAATGCCGGTGAGCTCTTCCTGCGGAACATGCAGCGACCGGTCCAGGATCCGCACCCTGAACAGCGCGTTGTTCAGGCCATGGCTAGCACACAGATCGTACCCGCGTTTGATGCATCGAGGGTCGGCGGTCTTTGCCAATCCATTGGGGAACGTCTTTTTCAATATGGTGTTTTCAGAGAGCGCAGCAAGCATCTCCCCGCACAGGGTGGACATGCATCTTACAATCGTTCCGTTTTCCGAAAACACCAGTTTTGTATGCGAGCCGGGCAGGACTGTCAAGGATGCGCCTTGCATATATGATTCGTCCATGCCAAAAAACTCCGTTTCTTCTCCGCGCATAAAATCCGGCCCGTCCGCATGCGCTTCGCCATTTTTGACGCCGGGAATCCCGATAAACGGAACGCCGCATATATCCGGCAAATAACTTTTTACCGCGCATTGTGCCAAGTCATGCAGACTGACGGGCGCGGGGATATGCGGCACATGCATAATACCCAGCTCAGAACAGATCATGCCGGACATGACCACGCATCGTATCTGGCTTTCGCGCATATGACGCCGTGTTAAAAGCCGGGCGATCCCTTCCCTGACACAAGCGCGCAGCGTACTGTTGTTCTGCCGCATGCCGGCGCCAACGGGATACCTGATCGAATCGGTAATTCTGCTGCCCGCCAGCAGATAGATCCGCGTATTGGTCGTGCCTCCGTCTACGGCGATCAGATTGCATGGCGGAACAGTCATTTGCAGCCACCCCGCGCAACCGCTTCCACATATTGTCTGGCCAGGCTTTCAATTCTATTATATTGACCGGATTGGATCCAGTCTTTTACGACGAGCTGCGAACCAATGCAGACGCCGGCGCAGCCCTGCGCCAGATAGAAATTACAATTATCGAGATTCACGCCCCCAACCGCCAGTAACGGTATAGTTCCAAGCGGCGCGCATATATCTCTCAGGTAGTGCGGATACATTGCCGATATGGGGAACAACTTTACAAAATCCGCCCCTGCGTTTACTGCATTGCATATCTCCGTAGGCGTCAACGCGCCCGGTATGGACACCAGCCCGCGCCGAACAGTTTCCTTGATTATATTGGGATTCGTATCAGGGGATATAATATATTTTGCGCCTGCACGCGCCGCCAAATCCAGTCTTTTCAGGCTTGTCACCGTGCCGGCTCCTATGTGTAATCTCCCTTTAAATGCCTCGCACAGCCCTGCCAGAACGTTTGCATTTTGCTCGTCTGCTTCCCGTCCGTCATAGGCGTACTCCACCAGTCGGACGCCCGCATGATACAACGACTGCGCCGTCTGCAGCGCCTGCTCGAGTGTAAGACCCCGCAGAATCACAATCAGCTTTTTTTCTTCTATATATTTGCGCATGCCCGCTCACCGCTTCTGATTGTATTGCCGGTATGCCGTCGGCGCCAGCCCGTTTTCCTGTGCAAACAGCTTTGAAAAGTAACTCGAATTGTTGAAGCCGCATTTATTGGCGATATCGGTTATGCTGTCGGTTCCGTTTACAAGCATGTCCTTTGCGGCTCTGAGTCTGCAGTAATTTCTGTATTTGGAAATTGTAGTACCGCTTATGCGTTTAAACACATGACACAGATAATAGCTGCTTGCATACACCTTTTCGGCGATTTCATCCAGCGTCAGATCCAGCGCGAAATCCCGGCACAGAATCTTCTTGGCCGCTTCGAATATCTCCTGGGCGGCGCCGTCCTGCGTTGTCGATTTTTTTCGTACATAATGGATGATATCGGTGAGAATTTGCAGGCTGTTGTCGCACGAGCTATTGTACTTCTTGATTTTTTCATCAAGCTGTTTCATATACTCCATGTTTATTTTATCGCAGTTCAAGGCATATGCGTCGAATATCTTTTCCAGTACTGTATCAGTGCTGTATGTTTCCGTCAGATATATTGCCAGTTCTTCATCGGAATACATATCGTATTCAAAATATGGGTTCTTTATATCACCGGTGTATTCGCCGAGTTTGGAGACGACCTGTTTGAGCCTGCTTCCGCCGTTCGACACCCGGCCATGGATGATATCGTCTTCCGTCAGCCTTGCCAAGAGGATTTCTCTCGCGCATTTCTGCGCTTCCGACACATTCCGCTTAAACGCTCCGCGTTCCCTGTCGTAGACAATGTAAATATATCCGTCCGCAGCTTCAAACGCATCCGGATATGAAACATCGTCCCTCTCGTCCAGCAGAAGCTTCCATTTCCAGGTTGCGCCTTCGTCATCCGAGAGCATGGCGGTCAGGTTGTTTCTGCCCTTGAAACGATCGTGGTTGACAAGCAGTATCCTTCCGGATTGTAACCGCCTGATATGGAATCGTGAACTTGGTCCGCCCAAGCCGCTGTCCGCGCCCTTCGTCCAGGTTTTGCCTCCGTCGTAGGAATGCGACACGCCGATACCATAAAACGTTCTTACGAACATGCACAGATGCCCGTCCGCCATTTCAAGAATCATATGCTCGTCAAACGAGCGCTCAGGCACGTCGGCTCCGCCTATTTTTTTAAAGTGCGCGCCGTTGTCAAGCGTCTGATATACAAACGAACCACGCTGCTTGTCTTCTTCGTACGGGATTACCCTGATGCCGTGGTCCCATACAGCGATTGGGAACATCCATTCGCCGGTCGATAAGACCGTCGGCTTATTCATCATGACGTCTTCCCCTATTTTAAATTCGCCGCTCCAGACAAGGCTGTCCGCATCGGGATTGTCGCATATCACTCCATACAGGGCGTTCTGCGGCGATCTTGTCCAGGTAAACCACAATCTACCCAGCGGATCTATCCACAGGCACGGGTCAAAACACCTGTAGCCCTCCTGCCAGGCCGCCGCGACAGGTTCGCTGAAACTGCCGCCGTCGCTCATAATCACAACTGCGTAATTGCCGATTTCCTCTTTTGTCCCGCCCGAATAGAACGTGACAAAAATCCTGCCCTTTTCCGTCACCGCTATGCTGGGTATTCCCTGCCAAAGCCTTTTATCCGAGTAGAAATTTTGCAACTGTTTCGTATCCGTTAAGAACATAGGCGTTTCCTCCTGCATTGCATTTACATTACGATTATACCGATTTTACAATGCGATATATATAATAAAATTGCCAAAATGGAAAGGACTATTTACGCCCGTCAACCGGATTTAATGAGAACCGCGCATAAAGCGGCGTGTACAGCCGAGGACGGAAGGCGCAGCGAAAAGACCGCGCGGCAGCGGCGCGGCGACGGGGGCGAGGCGGCCGGGAAACCTGGGCGTAGGTCCCAATATTGCGGCGCGCTGGACGCGTTGCTTACCCAGCCCCCGCCAGAGGGCGCAGACCGTGGCGCGATGCCGGGCGCAGCAATGCGAAAGGGGCGGGATGTTTACGGCGCGGCAAAAAAAGCCATGCGGCAACGAAAACGGCCGCATGGCAAGTAAAAAATCGACGCCTGATGACGGCGGCGGACTTATGGCAGCAGACGGCTGGACGGCGGCGGAGGCGCAAGGGACGCCGCCCGCGTTACCGTGCCGCCGCCGGGACCGGCGCGCGGTTTGGGCTTTTTCAGACTCAGGGCAAAGCAGACGAGCAGATAGATCCCAATGACGGCCAGGGAATAGTTAAATCCCGTCGCATACAGGATATAGCCGCCGAACGCGATCGTACAGAGGCTCAGGATACAGGTGAGGATTCCCATTACAATCCCGCTGCGGCGCGGGCCAAGCGTCCGCTGCAGCACGGCGCTCAGCGCTCTGCCGCCGTCGAGCGGGAGCATGGGCACGAGATTGGCTGCAAAAAACGTGGCGTTTGCGAGCGCGAACAGCGCGACGAGCCGCGGCGGCGTCCAGACCTGTGAAACGAGCCAGGGGATCAAAAACAGCACGAGGTTTACCGCCGGCCCGGCCAGAGCCACAACCAGTTCCCGGCCATAGCCGAGCACATGCGACGGCGACTGCGTTATACTGATTCCAAAGGGCAGAAACTTCAGCTGCCGAACAGGGACGTGAAAACGGTACAGGGCGTATAAATGTCCGCACTCATGCACAAGCGCGGCGCACAGGATGACAAGCATATAGCTTGTGCTGTCGATAAAAACGAGAAGGGCCAGCACCGCGAAAAACAGCGGGTTTACCGACACCTTCTCTATATTTTTAAACATCCAGATAGAGCGCGGGGTTGAGGTATCCGTCGTCCTTGAGCATGGAAAAGTGCAGGTGCGGGCCGGTAGTCTTGCCCGTATTGCCAGAGCTTGCGATCTTCTGTCCCGCCTTCACTGCGGCGCCCTCGCGCACATGCGCTTTTTTCAGATGCGCGTAAAGGGTTTTGAAACCGTCTTCATGCTCGATGACGATATATATGCCGCTGATCTCGTCCTCGTCCACTTCCGTTACCGTGCCGGACAAAGCGGCGTTGACGCGGGTGCC
>USJY01000076.1 GCA_900555065.1 uncultured Eubacteriales bacterium | reverse complement strand
CAAAGGCGCTGCATGACTTTTTCCGGAAAAGGAGGAGCAAGGGGAAGCGGGCGGATGGTTTTCTGCCGCAGGCAAAAAATAAGCCGGAGCAAAGCGAACTTTGCTCCGGCGTGACGGAAGAAGGGGAAAAATCCCCCTGTGCTGGTTGCGCGTCTGCACTCCGGCGTTGTGCCGGCCGGCGCATATTCTTTTGTGCATGAAGGCAACAAACAACAGGCAAAGCTTTTTATCTTGAATTTCCTGGCTTTTTCACCGTATGAGAGTCCTTCTTTTTACGCGGCTTCATCTGCGAAAAATGCAGGCAGTAACCAGGGGGGGGGACCGGGATCGACCGGCCGTGGAGCCTTGCTGTTCCGGTTCAGGCATTCCCAAATCTCAGAAAAATTTCCGAGCAGGGAGGCCGCCGGCGTGGGCCCGGAATCTGCCGCTTGCAAGGTTTCCCCTGTACCGGAAATAGGAGGCAAACAGAATGCAATACATCAAATTGGGCAACTCAGAATTAACGGTATCCCGTATCTGTATGGGATGCATGGGCTTTGGCGACGCGCAGAACGGACAACACAGCTGGACGCTGGATGAGGAGCACACGCGTGAAATAATACGGCGGGGGCTTGCGCTGGGCGTCAATTTCTTTGATACGGCCATAGGCTATCAGAGCGGTACCAGCGAACAGTATTTAGGTCGAGCAATTCGAGATTTTGCCAAACGTGAGGATGTGGTTGTCGCCACAAAATTCCTGCCCCGCACCCAGGAAGAGATCACCGCTGGTATTTCTGGGCAGCGGCACATTGAACAGATGATCAATACCAGCCTGAAGAATCTGCGCCTTGATTACGTGGATCTGTATATTTACCACATGTGGGACTATGAAACGCCGCTCTATGACATCATGGACGGGCTCAATCGGATGATAAAAGCGGGTAAAGTTCGGTATATTGGCATATCCAACTGCTTTGCCTATCAGTTGGCCAAGGCCAATGCGCTTGCCGAAAAAGAAAATTTTGCGAAGTTCATTTCTATCCAGGGCCACTATAATCTGATCTTCCGGGAAGAGGAACGGGAGATGATGAAGCTCTGCGCTGAAGACAATATCGCCATGACGCCCTACAGTGCTTTAGCAGGCGGCCGGCTTTCAAAGCGTCCGGGGGAAACCTCCAAACGGCTGGTGGAGGACAGTTATGCAAAATTTAAATATGACGCCACGGCAGAGCAGGACAATGCAATCATCCGGCGTGTGGCGGAATTGGCGGATGTGCGGGGCGTGTCTATGACGGAAATTTCCCTTGCATGGCTTTTCACAAAGGTGAACGCGCCGGTGGTAGGCACTACAAAGCCGCGCCACATCGAAGGCGCGGTAAAGGCAATGGAACTGGTTTTGACTCCGGAAGAGATCGCCTATCTGGAAGAACCGTATGTTCCACATAAATTGGCAGGCGTTATGGCGCAGAATACCCCGGCGGCGGCAAAGCTGCGGCATGTGTGGTCCACAGGCAGCCAGAAGCTGGAAGAATAGAGTGAATCAATGATTGCGGAACGATTCAGAGTCAGCAAAACGATTTAACCGGCAGTATGATAGGTTGTCCTGCCGAAAACAGGCCGGGTATGTCGGTCATTGTAATTGTGCCGGGCGAACTGGAGTTGGTTGCATGCAGGTATGCGTTGCCGCGATACTGGACACTGGGCGTTCGCTCCATTTATCGTCTTGGAAAAGATGCGTCGGGCGGCGGCTTGCCGCGTATTGACATGGTGCGGCATTGTTGCAGACGCAAATGTCTGCGACAATAGAACTGCCTGATTATGATAAAAAGACGGATTTTATAATGTACCCGACAGAAGTCAGGTCAATTTTTGATTTGACAAGGAGTCAAGCGCAATGGATATACTGCATCGGGAGTTTAATTATATCTGGTACTATTTCACCGTTCAATTTGAGCAGATATTTGGCTGGTGGGTTCTGGGCATGGTACTCGGCTCGGCAGTTTCCGTCTTTGCCAAAGACCATATCCACCGCGCTTTCCGTTCTTTGCAGGGGAAACGGCTGGGAGTTCTGGGCGTTGTGGCAGCCAGCGCCTTGGGAATTGCTTCTCCGTTGTGTATGTATGGGACGATTCCGATCGCCGCTTCGTTTTCTCGCGGGGGGATCAAGGACGATTGGCTGGCTGCATTTATGATGTCGTCAATACTCCTCAATCCCCAGCTCATCATTTACAGCGCGGCGCTTGGTGGGACCGTTTTGACTGTACGCATTGTATCCTGCTTGTTGTGCGGCATAACTGCCGGACTGCTGATCCGCTTTTTTTACAGGGACAAGCAATTTTTTAACTTTACTGGGTTCGATGAACCTGAAAACCGGGACACGGATCCCAATCTTCTGCTGCGCTATCTGAAAAATCTCTGGCGCAACGTAAAAGCTACCGGGCTTTATTTCCTGATTGGCGTCCTGCTTTCCGCCCTGTTTCAGCGGTATATTCCGGCGGAAGCCATGGCGGCCCTCTTCAGTGGAAATGAGGCGCTGGGCGTTCTAATGTCGGCCACCATTGGCGTGCCTCTATATGCCTGCGGCGGCGGTACCATTCCTTTGCTGCAGCAATGGCTTTGGGATGGCATGAGTGTGGGCGGTGCCGCCTCATTCATGCTGACCGGGCCCGCTACAAAAATCACCAATCTCGGCGCGCTGAAAATTGTGTTGGGGATCCGTCGCTTTTTGCTGTATTTGGCCTATGTAATAGTGTTCTCACTCATTACGGGACTGGTTGTCAACCTGATCGTATAAATCCATGCTGCCATTGGAAAATAGTTTTGGTAGAAGAAGAGAGGCTGTGAAAGGGATGGGCGGGGCCGGTATGAAGCAAACATGTTTCTTTGCCTGGCCAAATGTATCGAACGAATATTTTCAACACAGATAACAGACGGATCATCCATGTAAAAAATGTATCCCGTTTAGAATCCTGAAAAAAACAGTAACCGGAAGAACTTCTTCCGGTTACTGTTCTGTTGTTTCGAAAGCGGCAACCGCCGCGCATTATCTCTCGGATCAGCTGCTTTCGTGCCGTCCGCGTCACCCGCTATTCCGCTGCGACCAACCAGTCTCGTTCCTCCGCAGTCAGCTCAATGGCGTCCGCACCGAGGCTTTCTGCAAGATGTTCCGGGTTCATTGTGCCGAGAATGGGGAAGACGGGGAATTCATAGGAGCGCAGATAGGCAAGGCCAATCTGCAAGGGCGTGCAGCCTTTTTTCTTAGCCAGTTCGCGCGCCCGATCCCTGCGCCTGCGGCTGGTCGGGTTGTCAAACGACATGGCGTTATTCGTTTCCAGCCCGTTCAGATAACCGTATGCGCTGGGCGTCCAGGGCATCATTGGGAACCCGGTTTTCCTGTGCCATGCAACGTCCTCGTCTGTCGTGACACGACAGGTATCGTCCTTGGTGCCGTCCCAGTTATACGGCTGATGATTGGCGACGCAAAGGTTCCACTGCGGCGACGAAGTCACAAATCCCTGCAGATTATGCTCTTGCGCATAGGCGTTAGCCTCCGCAATCCGGGCGGGCGTCCAGTTGCTCGCGCCCAGATAGCGGATCCTGCCGCGCCGGATTTCGGCGTTCAGGATTTCGATGATTTCACCAACGGTGTGACGCGTATCGTCCCGATGCAGCGTGTACAGGTCTATGTAATCGATGCGCAGCCGTTCCAGCGACTCGGATATATCCGAGCCGATCACCTCGGCCGTCATCGTGTCGTCCGGCCGGGGATAGAACGGCAGTGTCTGAATCAGCGCGCCCTTTGTTGAAATAACCATGTCCTTGCGGTTGCCGAACTTTTGCAGACAGTCGCCCAGAGTGCGCTCGCTGGCGCCGTCGCCATCAGGCATCCAACATGCATAGCCGTGTGCTGTGTCGAACAAATTGCCGCCCGCCTCCACAAACTGCTCATAGAGCCGGTACGCGTCGTCGCCTTTGGCGCGTGTGCCAAAGAACATGACGCCGTAGCAATAAGAAGATACGTTCAGATCCGTATTCGGTATAACCTGGTGTTTCATACACATCCCTCCGTATGGTAACATTGTGCATATATCATAGCATTCTCAGGATGGTAAGTCAATTGCCTGCAATGCCGACATCTGAAAAAAATATTGATCGGACGGGGCTTGGCGCTTGCCTAAAACCACTTCATTATAGGGAAGCCGGGACGCTTCTGCAAGCGCTGCGATGCAGTCTTCTCTGATATAGGCGGGACCGAAAATCTGTTCACTGCGGGATAGGCACGGTAGTGTGGATACAGCGCAGTCGTTCTCTCTGCTTTATATATAAAAAAGGGGGATGCACCGCATCCCCCTCTGGTCAGGATTCAATCATTTCCCGAACCCGTAACGTAACACCAATTTCCTTGGCAATTTCACGGCATTTTTCAATATCGTCCCCATCCATTACATCCACCACGCTCAGGATTACCGTGGGAATATAGTCCTTACACTTTTGTGCGAACCGAAGCAGGGCGGGAAACGCCTGTTCGCCGTAAACGCTGTGACACATTTCATCGTACTGCCGCGCGTTGGGCGCGTTGAGGCTGATCGACACCACATCGACCACGCCTTGCAGCCGTGCGGCAGCGTCAGGACCATAGAAAAGCTCCGCCTGGCCGTTGGTGTTGATCCGGATAGGTAGTTGCGGCGCGCTGTGTTTAACCTGCGCGGCAATCCACACAAGGTCGTCCAGCCGCATCATAGGCTCTCCATAGCCGCAGAAAACAAGCTCTTTGAGCTCGGACAGGTCGTGACGGAAGATATCCTTTAGCACTTCTTCCTTTTCCGGCTCGCGTTCCAGCCAGAGGCTGTCGCTGCCGCCGACCGAATCGCCGCCGAGGCGAATGCAGAAGGAACAGGCGTTGGTGCATTGGTTCGTTAAGTTGATATAAAGGGAATCTCCAATCCTGTATGTAAGCGTCATCATTGCGCGTTTCCCCCCAATTTAAGAGATATGATAGATGCGTTTTCCGTTTTCCATGGTAATGCGCGCCACTTCTTCCACAGGCATATCCCAAATCTCCGCCACAGCCTGCGCAACGTATTTAATCATGTTCGGCGTGTTGAGCTGTCCGCGGTAGGGTTCGGGCGAAAGATATGGGCAGTCCGTTTCAATCAGCACCCGGTCGTGCGGCAGGTATTGCAACACCTCGCGCGTGCGGTGCGCATTTTTAAATGTGATAATGCCGTTAAACGAGAGGTAATATCCCATATCGAGCAGGATACGCGCCGTTTCAATGCTGCCGGAATAGGAGTGTACGATGCCTGTTACGCCTGGATAGTGGCGCAGTACGTCCAGCGTGTCCTTGTGCGCTTCCCGGTTGTGAATGACAACGGGAAGCGCCAGCTTTTTTGCAAGCTCCATCTGGTGGTTAAACGCGTGGGACTGGCTGGCCTTGTCCGAAAAATCGTAGTGATAGTCGAATCCAATCTCGCCAATGGCGACCACTTTCGGATGTGCCGCAAGCTGTTCCAGCCGTTCAAAGCTCTCATAACTTACGTTCTGGGAATCGTGCGGATGAATACCGACCGCCGCGTAGATAAAATCGTAATTCTCTGCAAGCTGCACGGAGTTTTCGGAGGAGGTTATGTCGGATCCGATGTTGACAAGACAGGAAAGTTCACCCCGCATGGCGCTTTTGATTACGCTGTATCGGGTTTCGTCAAATTTCTTATCGTCAATATGCGCATGGGTATCAAAATACATTGTTCCGCCTCCCTAAACGCGTTATCTAACCTTGGATCCCGGCGGGATCGTCCCGTCTACAAAGAGAACGCGTACGTCGTCTGCCGCCGCATCCGCAGCGAGGATCATACCATTGCTTTCCACGCCGCGTAACTTGACCGGCTTGAGGTTTTCCACAAGGACGACGCTGCGTCCGATCAGGTCAGCAGGGGAGTACCACGCCGCAATCCCGGAGACAACCTGCCTCGGCGCGTCTGCGCCGCAGTCCACCATCAGGCGCAGAAGCTTGTCGCTCTTGGGTACGGGCTCGCACTCGAGGATTTTCGCAACTACAAGATTGACCTTGGCAAAGTCGTCAATGTTGATGACGCCGGGCGCCGGTTCCGCCGCAGGCTCCTTTTTCTCCGCCTTCACAGGCGCGGTCTGCGCGTTTTCCTGCGCAGCTGCCGCGCGGGCCTGCTCCGCCTTTATGTCAATGCGCGGGAAGAGGGCGGAGCCGGGGACGACGGTGAGGTCTGCAGGCAGCATACCGAAGGTCTTGCTCGCGTCCCAGGCGGTAATCGCCGCGTCCACAGCGCCGATCTGGGCGAAGATGCGGGGCGCGGTGTCCGGCATAAAGGGTGCGAGCAGAATGCCGGCAATGCGCAGAGATTCGCACAGATTGTACAGTACGCAGGCAAGGCGCGCCTTGTTTTCCGGGTCCTTGGCAAGCGTCCAGGGCATGGTTTCGTCAATATACTTATTGGCTCTTGATACGAGCTTCCAGATTTCGGCCAGGGCGTTGGAGAACAGGAGATTTTCCATGTTTTCCTCCACAGCCTGCGCCGTCTGCCGGGCAAGCTCGATGAGCGACTGGTCGAGCGGCTGCGCGGCGTGTTCAGCCGGCAGCGTGCCGCCAAAGTATTTCTGGACCATGGCGACGCTGCGCGAGAGCAGGTTGCCGAGGTCGTTGGCAAGATCGGCGTTGATACGGTTAATCAGCGCTTCGTTGGAGTATACGCCGTCGCTTCCAAAGGGGATTTCGCGCAGCAGAAA
>USJY01000075.1 GCA_900555065.1 uncultured Eubacteriales bacterium | reverse complement strand
AGTTCTGCTTCCCCGGCGCGGGCATTTCCTGCATCGCGGCAAGCATGGAGAACATCGGGCTGATAAAGGCGCAGATGTTCTATCAGACCATCGGCCCGGATAAGATCAATCAGCTTCGGCACATCCGTTTCTTTGACGGGCTGGACGCCGTACACAGCCATATGCGGAAGCAGGCTGCAATCTTAAAGCCGAAATTCGACGCTGTGCTCAGCGCCCTGCAAAATGAGCTGAGCGGCCTTGGAATCGGAAGCTGGACCGAGCCGAAGGGCGGATATTTCGTTTCGTTCAATACGCTGCCCGGCTGCGCCAAACGCACTGTACAGCTGATGAAGGAGGCCGGCGTAATCATGACTTCCGCCGGCGCGACCTACCCGTACCAGAACGATCCGGAGGATAGGAATATCCGCATCGCGCCGTCCTTCCCGCCGGTGAGCGAGCTGGAAACGGCCATGCGTCTGTTCTGCCTGTGCGTCAAGCGTGCGGCGATAGAAAAATTACTGAAGGACTGAAGAAAAAATGAGAGACGGTTACCTGAGCCCGCTGAGCACCCGGTACGCAAGCAAACAGATGCAGTACCTGTTTTCTGACGACTGCAAATTCCGCACGTGGCGCAAGCTGTGGGTGGCGCTGGCGGAGGCGGAGCAGCAGCTCGGCCTTCCCATTACGGACGAACAGATCGCGCAGATGCGGGAGAATATCGACAATATCGACTATGAGGTTGCAGCCGAGCGGGAACGTCAGGTGCGCCATGACGTAATGGCGCATGTATACGCTTACGGCGAAGTCTGTCCCAAGGCGAAGGGGATTATCCACCTCGGCGCGACTTCCTGCTATGTCGGCGACAATACCGACGTTATCGTTATGCGCGAAGGGCTTCGCCTGATTCGGACAAAGCTTCTGAGCGTTATGGATAAGCTCGCGGGCTTTGCGTTGCAATATAAAGATCTGCCTTGTTTGGCTTATACGCATTTTCAGCCCGCGCAGCTCACCACAGTCGGCAAGCGCGCCGCCCTGTGGCTCAACGAGCTGCTGATTGATTTTGAGGAACTGGAGCACAGAATCGCATCTCTGCAACTGCTTGGGTCTAAAGGTACAACCGGAACCCAGGCTTCCTTTATGGAGCTGTTTGACGGGGACGCGGAAAAGGTCAAGCGGCTCGACGCGATCATTGCGGAAAAAATGGGATTTTCCAGCACGGTTCCCGTATCCGGGCAGACCTATTCGCGCAAGGTGGACGCCTATGTGCTGAGCGTTCTGAGCGGGATTGCGCAGAGCGCATCCAAATTTGCCAACGATATGCGTCTGCTCGCTGGTCTGAAGGAGCTTGAGGAGCCGTTTGAAAAGAATCAGATCGGCTCCTCCGCCATGCCGTATAAGAGAAACCCCATGCGCTGCGAGCGCATCTGCGCCCTGGCGCGGTATGTGATTCAGACGGCGGTCAATCCGGCTGTCACGGCTTCGGTACAGTGGTTCGAGCGTACGCTGGACGACTCGGCAAACAAGAGGATCGCCGTGGCCGAGGCGTTTCTCGCTGTGGATGCGATTCTCAATATCTATATCAATGTCGCGGATGGAATCGTCGTATATCCGAAGGTAATCGCCCAGCGCGTCAAGAGCGAGCTGCCCTTTATGGCGAGCGAAAATATTATGATGCAGGCTGTCAAGCGCGGCGGCGACCGGCAGCAGCTGCATGAAAAGATCCGGGCGCATGCCATGGAGGCCGCGCGTCAGGTAAAGCAGCTGGGTCTGGAAAACGACCTGATCAGCAGAATTGCGGCAGATCCTTCCTTTGGTTTGTCCCGCAGGGAAATTGAGGAAATTCTCGCACCGGAGCAGTACACGGGCCGCGCGCCGGAACAGACGGAAGAGTTTGTCCGCGACAAAATCCAGCCGTTGCTGGAGGCAAATAAGGCAGTTCTCGGCGTCAAGCCCGAACTGTTTGTGTAAGTCCGCATGGCATCGCCGGCCGCGGCACGGCATTTTTCAGAAAAGGGGGGAGCCCGTATGAGACTTGGAATATCCACTGCGAGCTTCTATCCGGAATTAATAGAATCAGCCGTCAAGCGCAGCGCCGCTCTTGGCTTCCGGGTTCTCGAAGTGTTCGTGAACTCGGAGGTTGAGAGCGGCGCGGACTTTGGTAAGCGCACAGGTGACCTGGCCCGGGAGTATGGGATGGAGGTCGTGGCATACCATCCGTACACTTCCTTTGCCGAATCGTTCTATTTCTTTTCCGAATACGGACGCAGAACCGACGAGAGCGTCGAGCTGTATAAAAAATACTTTCATACCGCCGCCGTGATGGGCGCGCGCATCTTTAACTTCCACGGCGCGCTTTCCAGGCTTCCAGTGGATCCGGACCGCTACTGCGAGGTATACAGCCGCCTGTATCGCGCCGCGGCGGAGGAGGGGCTGGTATTCTCGCAGGAAAATGTGTATAACTACCAGGCTGGTACACTGGGATTCATCAAACAAATGCGTGCAAGGCTGGGCGGCGACGTGGCGTTCACGCTGGATATCAAACAGGCCAACCGCCTAGGCATTGCGCCCGCCGATATGCTGGACGCAATGGGCGACAGACTTGTGCATCTTCATATCAGCGATTTTACCGCTTCGGAGGAATGCCTGCTTCCGGGGTTCGGTTCGTTTGATTACCGGTCGTTTCTCGGCAGGCTTAACCGGGCCGGCGCCCAGACCTGTGTGATAGAGGTATACCGACACAGCTACAGCGAGGAAACGGAAATACTGGCGGCGAAAGATTCGCTGATGCGGTATGGGTTCTTCTCATTGTGACAAAAAAAAATTTTTTACGAGTTTTTTCAACAAAAACCCGTTGAAATATGGCTTGATACAACGTTTTTGAATAATTTGAACAATAGGATTGCTGAATTTGTCGAAAATTTAGTCTTTACAAATTGCGAGAATGCGTTATACTTAAAGCAACCCTTAATAATTTCATATTGAAGAGGTGTTTGCAAAATGGTTTTGGAAACGCGACATCAAGAGGAAACACTCTATGCTACAAGAACTGTTTCCGAGGGGGATTTCAGGATTCATTACTACTTAACCCGTAAGCATACGGAAGGCCGGCTTATCACGGGTGTTAAGCTGGTAAAAGAAGAGAACGGTGAAATTGAAACAGCCGAAGCGTCTGATATATTTCCAACAGAAGCAGAGACGCTTGCATTTCTTGACCGCTTGTCAAACGGCCGCGTCACGCCGATGACTCTGATGGTTATTGTTGACGATTACTTGGGAGAAATAAGCTAACGCTTTGATATTCAAAGAAGGACGAAAAGTTCTTCTTTGATTTTTTATGTTTTTATGGTAAAATACAGTATACACAACAAAGGGAGGGATCCCGGATGAGATGTCCGTTTTGTGGGTATGAAGAGAGCAAGGTCGTAAACTCCAGGCCGACTGACGACGGAGAGCGGATTCGCCGGCGCAGGGAATGCCTGCAGTGCCAGAAACGGTTTACGACTTACGAGGTTATGGAAACGCTTCCTATTATTGTCGTAAAGAAGGACGGTTCACGCCAGTCGTTTGACCGGGACAAGCTGCTGCGCGGCCTGCTGCGCGCCTGTGAAAAGCGGCCCGTTTCGCTGGTGGATTTGGAGCGGGCTGCAAACGAGATTGAATATACCATATCCAACGATATGAACCAGGAGGTCCGAAGCGAGAAGATTGGCGAGCTGGCGATGGAAAAACTCAGGGAGCTCGACGAAGTCGCCTATGTTCGTTTCGCCTCGGTTTACCGCCAGTTTCGGGATATCGATACGTTTATGGAAGAACTGCGCAAGCTGCAGGCCGAGAAGTGATGAACGGAACGATTGATCTGCATGTGCACTCCAGCTGCTCCGATGGGACGGACGATCCTGAAGCGCTGCCGCAGCTTGCCGCGGCGCAGGGGATCGCGGCGTTTGCGCTGACCGACCATGATACGACGGCGGGCCTGAAACGGGCGCAGGCAGCCTGCGCGTCGGTCCCCGGCGTTGTGTGCGTTCCTGGTGTGGAGCTCTCGGCGAAACATCCGGGACGCATGCACATACTCGGATTGTTTATTGAGGAAACTGCGGAGTTTGCTGCGTTTTTATACGCGCTGGAGCGGGCGCGCCGCGCGCGCAATCAAAAGATTGCCGGCGCTTTGGCGCGGGAAGGCGTGCCGCTTGCCGGCTCGCTGCTGCCGGACGCGGAAAAAGTGAGCGTTACAAGGGCGCATTTTGCGCGCGCGCTGGTAGATATGGGCGTGTGCGCAAGCATGGATGAAGCGTTCGACAGGTATCTTTCCAAAGGCCGTCCGGCTTATTTCCCGCAGCCGCGCCCGGAACCCGCGGCCTGCATTGAAAAAATTCATGCTGCCGGAGGGTTTGCGGTGCTCGCGCACCCGCACACTGTAAAAATACCGGAAGGCGAAAGCCTGGAAAGCCTGCTTCGCACGCTTCGGGAGCAGGGTCTGGACGGGATGGAGTGCTATTATCCGGGTTACGATGCGGAGATGGTACAGCGCCTGCGCGGCCTTTGCGGCAGACTCGGTCTGTATATCTCCGGCGGTTCGGACTACCATGGTGAAAACAAACCGAACCGGATGGGCCTGACGGGCACGGGCCGTATCCCGCTTTGCGTATATGAGGCGTTGCTGTTACAGAGAAAATAGGGGAAAAGAGGAATCGTTATGATAACCTTTCAGGATGTTGTTAAAAGCTATGACGGCAGAAAAAATGCAATTGACCATGTCAGCATTGAGATCAGGGACGGCGAAATATTCGGTTTCCTAGGTCGCAACGGCGCGGGCAAAACCACGGCGATCCATATGATGACCGGCATTATCCCCATCACCTCCGGCTCGATACGGATAAACGGTTTTGACGTGGAAAAAGACGACCTTTCCGCCAAGCGTCAGATAGGCTACGTTTCGGACGATCCCAACGTATTTTTGCGCCTGAAAGGGATAGAGTACCTGAATTTTGTCGCGGATATGTACGAGGTTCCGTCGGACCTGCGCATAAAACGCATTGAGCAGCTCGCCGGGCAGATGGATATTCTCGATGCGCTCGAAGCAAAAATTCAGAGCTATTCCCACGGTATGCGTCAAAAAATCGTCGTGGTCGGTTCGCTGCTGCACGACCCCGAAGTCTGGATTCTGGACGAACCGATGACGGGACTTGACCCCAAATCCTCGTTTACGCTCAAGGAGATTATGCGCCGGCGAGCGGACAGCGGTAAAACCGTCCTGTTCTCAACGCATATACTTGATACGGCGGAGAAGGTCTGCGACCGTATCGCCGTGATCAACAAGGGTAAAATCCTCTTTTGCGGCACGTTGCCCGAAATGCGCGAGCATTTTAAGGCGAACGAATCGCTCGAGCAGATGTTTCTGGAGATTACGGAAGAGGGGAAGGGCGTATGAAACTGGCGAAGCTGAAAGCCCTGACAAAGGTCGCTGTCCGGAATATGTTTTCCGAATTTCTATCCAAAAAGACGGGCCGGCTGCGCGTTGGACTGCTTATTTTGCTCGCAGTCTGTTTTTTGCCCATCGCGTTTCTCGCCTGGCAGTTTTGCGCCGTGCTCTACCAGAGCCTCGCGGTCGTGGGCGCACAGCAGGCCGTGCCGGCGATGGCGGTCGGTGTCGTCAGCCTCGTCATCTTTTTTTTGAGCCTGCTTATGCTGCCGGGCAATCTCTACTATTCTAAGGATATCAAGCCGATTCTGGCGTATCCGGTCAAGTGCGCGGAACTGCTCTCGTCCCGTTTTATACCCGCGCTGTTGTATGAATACATGTTCAGCGTCTTTGTGCTGGCTCCCGCACTCGTGAGCTTTGGGGTGTCGTCCGGCGCTGGCGTCCTCTACTATGCGGTGGCCGTGGTCGTGTTCCTGTTCACACCCATTCTGCCGCTGGTGATGTCCGGGATTCTCGTTATGCTGATGATGCGCTTTACGTCTCTGTTCAGGAATCGGGATCTGCTTACGAAGGTCGGCAGCCTGCTGCTGCTTGCGGCCGTGCTGTTTTTGAATTTTAAAATTTCCGGCTCCGGCGAAAGTTTCGTTCTGGAGCCGGGCCAGGCGCTGAATATTGCGGAAATCGTGACTTCAAGCGTCAACCGCATCTTCTTTACAGCGCCCATTGCGGGCCTTGCCCTAACCGGCAACAGCGCGCTTTCCATGCTTGGCGGCGCGCTGCTGTTCCTTGCCGTAAGCGCTGCGGGATACGCGCTGTTTCTGCTCTGCGGTGAAAAGCTGTACAGAGCCGGACTGCTGGGCCTCGATAATACTTCCGCCAAACGCGTGAAAATAGAGGCCGGCGCGCTTCGCCGGTTATCGAACCGGCAGAATCCGGCTGTCGCAATCGCAAAGAAGGATTTTAAAATCATGCTGCGAAGCCCGGTATTTTTCATGAACAACCTGATCTCCTGCTTCCTCATCCCTATAATTTTGCTCATCCCGGTTCTGTTGCAGCGCAATGAAATGTCCCTCCTTTTTGCACAGCTGGGCCTTTCTAGCCTGACGCCGGATTCATCCGCGGCCTCGACCGTTCTCATGGCCGGTTTGGGCCTTGCCGCCTTTATCATTGCGACCAACGGTATTTCCGCCTCTGCAATATCCCGGGACGGTTCAAACTATATTTACAACCATTTTGTACCCGTCAAAACAGGGCATCTGATCCTGGGCAAGCTGCTGCCGGGTCTTGTCGTGAGCTTTCTCTCCGCTTTGCTGACGCTGGTCGTCGCCTTTGCGGTCACCGGGCTGTCCCTGG